>DATLGR010000001.1:0-3997 GCA_035540415.1 Burkholderiales bacterium
AGTGGTCAGCATCAACTTCATGGGACCGATCTTCATCGCGGTGGCCTCCGGGATCCTGCTTCGCGAGCGCATCGGGGCAAAGGCGTGGGTCGCGCTGGCGCTCGGCTTTACCGGGGTGCTGCTGATCGTGCGGCCGGGCACTGCCATCTTCCAGTGGGCGGCGCTGCTGCCGCTCGGCAGCGCGCTTGGCATGACGGTCTATCAGATGCTCACGCGCAGGGTGGCCGGCAGGGACCACGCGCTCACCTCGCTGTTCTACCCCACGCTGGTGGGCGCGGTGGCGGTGCCGGTGGCCTTTCCCCACGCCATGCAGTTCCCCACCGTGGCGTGGCACTGGAGCCTCTTCGTCGCCGTGGGGGCGCTCGGCGGCTTCGGGCACTGGCTGCTCATCAAGGCGCACGAGCTCGCCACCGCCGCGGTGCTCGCGCCGTTCATGTACGTGCAGCTCGTGGTGGTGCTCTTCCTCGGCTGGGCGGTGTTCAGCCAGCTTCCCGACGGCATCGCCGTCCTCGGCATGCTCGTCATCACCGGCAGCGGGCTGCTGCTGGTGTTCAGAAGGAGCCGATGAGCGCTCAGGTGGCGAGCGCCTGCGAGCTGCGGTAGCCGGAGTAGAGGAGGTCGAGCGTGCGCATCGCCTCCGCGAGAAGCGCGTCGTCGCTGCGCGCCTTTTCCCTGGCGCCCTTGAGCATGGTTTCCAGCACCTTCGCTTCCGGCACCGGGATGCCGCCCACGTCAAGGAAGTGCACGGCTCTTGCGATGGGCTGAAGCGCCGGGTCTTCTTCGAGCCCGAAGCTCGCCATCAGGATCTCGAAGGTGACGCGGTTCTTCACGTGGGTGAACTCGGCGCCGTCGAAGTCGAAGCCCACCGCCTTCTTCGGCAGGTCGCTCGGCCGTGCCAGCCAGGTGAAGCGCGCCTCGCGGTCGACGAAGCGCTTGATCAGCCAGCAGCTTGCCAGTCGATCGACCCACGGCGAGCGGCGCGTGGCCCAGAGGCGCTTCTGGTAGCGCGCGCGGTCGCGCCGCCGCACGCCGCGCATGGACGCGCGCGGCTCGCTGGGCGAGTGCAGCTCGGCGTGGCGCCCGCGCAGGGCCTCCAGCGCGGCCGCCGCCTGTTGCTGCGCCTGGCCGGGGAAGAAGTCGACGCGCTGCAGCTTCTGCAACGCCTGCTCCATGCGCCCGATCGCGGTGCGCGCTCGCTTGGGGCCGAGGCTCCCCAGCGCGCCCTTGACCGCAGCAATCTGCTCCACCAGCGTGCCGTACCGGGTCGTCCGGTCGAAGAGGGCCTTCAGCGTGGCCTCGTCGGCCGCCATCGCCGGTTCCGCCCGCAGGCGCATGGCAAAGCCGCCGTAGGCGCGGATGTCCTTCTCCAGTCGATCGAGCGCGGCGGCCTCGCCGCGGCCCGCGGGCAGCAGGTAGACCCCGTCGCGCAGCACCGCGCACCCGGTGTCCTTGAGCGCGCGCCACACCCGCATGCGCAGCGTCGAATCGCGCGTCGGCAGGCTGAGGACCAGCGCTTCGTACATACGGTTATGTTATGCGTATCACAAAGAAGTGCCAAATCTTGGAACCGGAGCGTTGACCCGGCCGCGCCCGCCGCCTAACCTGCGTGCACGCGGGGCCCCGAGCCCCGGCCGGGTCGACCGCAGACACCCGGCAGCCAGGACCCCCTGTCCCAAGCGCTGCTCCATCCTTAGGGAAGGAGAGAGCCTTGGTCCTACGACGAGTTTTCTTCCTGGCGCTGTCCATGGTTGGCCTGACTTGCGACGCCTCCGAGCGCACCTGGGCGCTTGCCCGGGACGGCGTCGTGGTGCGGTGGGGGAGGGCCGCGCAGCTCGTGCCGCTGCCCGACTGGCAATGGGCCGAGCGGGCGTACGCGTGTCCTCCGGTGCTCGCGCTCGGCCCCGGCGGCGAGGTCATCGTGACCAGCAACGTGGTGCCGACGCTCTGGCGAGTCGACGCCCGGACGCTGCGCGTCACGGTGCACCGGCTCGAGCTCGACGCTGACCACGACAAGGATGTGGGCTTCACCAGCCTGCGCTATTCCGCCGCCGAGGAAGCCTGGATTGCCTTCAGCGCGGGCCACGGCAGCACCTGGCGCATCGACCGCGGCCTGGCTCGCGCCCGCAAGATTGCCGAACACCAGCCCGCGGGGAGGGCGGCATGCCCGATTGCCTGAAGCACAACCCTCGTGCGCGCCCCGGCGAACCCTTGCCGCTCGACATCTTCGACTTCCACACGCACGTGGCGGGCCGCGCGCACCCGATATCCACGGTGCTCGCCGATGAGGGCGCGCTCAAGGCCTCGCTGGATGCGCAAGGCATCGGCGGGCGCGCCATCAGCACGCCGCCGGAATTTCTTGGCGGCGAAACCGCTGCGCAAGCCAACGAGCGCATCGCCCGGATCGCCGCATCGGATGCTCGGCTGGTCGGCCTCGCGACCGTCGACGCCTATGCCGGCGAGGCGAGCGCGCGCGAGCTGGAACGCGCCGTGCGCGAGCTCGGCCTGAAGGGTGTGTTCATCGAAAGCGCGAAGGACGGCATGCTGCCGAACGCGCCGGAGGCGCAACCCACCTTCGCGGCCGCGGCGGCGCTCGGCATCCCGGTTTTCCTCCATCCGGTTCCCGATCCCGCGCTCAAGGCACGCTTTGCGCAATGTGGGCGCATGAGCGAGCGGCTGACGCGCGGCGCGATCAACTCGGCCGCTGTATTCGCGATGCTGGAAAGCAGCATGCTTGACCGCCACGCCGGCCTCAACGTGGTGGTGACGGCGCTCGCGCTGGGGGGACTGCTCCTGGGCGGGCGCGTGCCGGCAGGCATCTACATCGATACCACCGGCCATCATCCCGTCGCGCTGCGGGCATGTTTGGAGCTGCTCGGCCCCGGGCGCGTCGTGGCCGGGACGGATTGGCCAGTGGTGCAGGAGACGGAGTTGCCGCAGCGGCTGGACCGCCTGCTTCGGTCGTTTGGTCTCGACGCCCAGGACCGCCAGCGGGTTGCCGGTGGCAACGCGCGCGTGCTCCTCGGGATCCCGCGCGCGTGATCCAGCCGGGCCATGGCGCCGCCGCCAGGCCCGGCGGACGGCGGCATTAGTATCTCCTCAAGGAGAAACGACCAGAGTCGCGCATGAGGTTCCGCCTTCCGCCGCTGCAATCGGCCCCCGGGTGGGCGCTGAGCGCCAAGGTGCTGCTCCTCGTGGTCTTCCTCGCGGCGGCGAACCCCGGCGCGTGGGAGCGGCTGCAGGCGTTCGAGTCGCCGTTGAAAGCGGCCATCTTCGTCGCCCTGTGGGCGATCTCGGTCGCGGCGCTCCTCTGCATCGCCTTCCTGCCGTGGCGGACGTTGCGCCATGCGTGGACCGCGGTACTCGTGCTCGGCTGCCAGGTGGGGCTCGGATACTGGCTCATGACGCGCACGCACCTGCGCCTCGCCGACGCGGAAACGCTTATCGACGTCGTGGCGTTCTCGGGCAACCTCTTCGGCTTCTATGCCAGCGCGGTTCTTGCCGCCGCGCTCATCTCCCTGATCGGCGTCGCCGCCCTCAACATGCGGCCGTTCTGGCATGCGCCAGCCCTGCGCGGCCGGTGGCGCGCCGCGGCGCTTCTCGTGCCCTTCGTGCCGGTGGGCGCCATTGCCGGCGTGCTGTACGTGCAGGGCGGCGAAGGCACCGACGGCCTGCCGGTCCAGAAAACCAGCCCGGCGTTCGGCCTGGTGCTGGCGCTGGAGCGCGTGATGACCGGTCCGCCGCCCGAGCGCAACGACGTGGCGATCGCGCCCTCCGGCGAGCGCCGCGCGCCGACGCTCGTCGTGATCATGGACGAGAGCGTGCGCGGGGACTTCCTCGATATCAACCGCGCGGACGGCGTCTATTCCGGCCTGCTGCCGCATCGGGATTCGATCGCGAACTTCGGCATCATGTCCTCCATCTCCGGCTGCTCGTCGTCGACCAATGCGAGCTTTCGCTACGGCGTGACCCGGGAGCGCTACCTGGAGGAGCTGAAAAC
>DATLGR010000002.1:0-4864 GCA_035540415.1 Burkholderiales bacterium
GCCTGGTCGAGCTCCACGACGCGATTGATCGGCACCGACTCCCGGTCCAGCAGGGCGCGGCCCGCGGCGATGAGCTCCTGGGCCTGGGCGGCGGCCTTGCGCCTGCCGCTCGCGGCCTGCCAGCCCGCCCGCGCGAGGCGGTACAGGCGCTTGTCGCCCTCGCCGAGTTCGCGCATCGCGCGCCGGAACGAGTCCTCCTGGCTCAGCGCCTCGATCGCGGCGGCCTTCAGGTCCACGGTGGGGGCCTCGTGCGCCGCGCGCAGCAGCGCTTCCTCGTCGCCCTGCGCGGCAAGAATCCGGTCACGGAAGGCGCGCTCCGCCTCGGGCGCGACGTCCGGCGCGCTCGGCGTCCCGGACACCGGGAGGTCGTCCTTCCGCAGGTTCTTGAGCAGATCCTTGAGCATGGTGCAGGCGAATTGAGCAGGCCGCCCACATTGTGACACGCGCTTGTACTACCATTTCGCGCCATGCCGCCTGCCGCCGCGCGCGAAGACCTGGTCCCGTTGCCCAAGGCGATCCTGATCGCATACTTCGATACCGTGGGCCTCGCGGCGACGATCTCCGAGGCGCAGCGCAACCAGATGGCCGAAGCCCTGTTCAAGGTGCTGCAGGTGTACGCCCTCGCACCCGACGGCAGCGTCGCACGCACGCTGAGCGCGGAGGACGTGCGCGGCGCCACCTTCACCGACCGCGGCGGCGCCCTGTCCTACGCCGACGGACGGGAAAAGATCTCCGGCCTCGCCGTGACCCGCACCGCGCTCGAGGCGGCGATCGCGGCCCTCAAGGCGAAGAAATCCCCGGGCTGACGCGGGCGGGCCGTTCTAGGGGGGCGCCGGCCGGGTGACGAACCGCGGCGCGGCGCTCATGCCGGGCTGGGGCCAGTTGGCGAACACCTCCGCGTAGCTGTGCGACATCACCTCGATGACGGTGCCCCAGGGATCCTCGCAGTAGACGAGCCGATAGGGCCGGCCCGGGACGAATTCGAAGGCCGGAATGCGCTGCCGCCCTCCGCGGGCCGCGATCCGGCGCGCCAGGCCCTCGACGTCGGGGTCCGTCACGCACAGGTGAAAGATTCCGGCCTTCCAGTACTCGAAGTTGTCCGCGCGCCGCTCCACCGCGGGCTCGATGAACTGGAAGAGCTCGAGCCCTACGCCGTTGCCCGAGAGGAGATGCGCCTGGTAGGCCTTGCGGAAGCGCGGGCCGAAGATGGCCGGCGTCTCGTGCGTCGCCGCGGACGCCGCCTCGAGCAGCCGCGGGCCCATGATGTGGCTGAACCCGAGCACCTCGCCGTACCAGTCGATGGCCGCGAAGATGTCCGGCACGGTGAGCCCCACGTGGTTGACCACGCGGGCGAGGCCGGGGGCGGCGCTCACTTGGCGGCGAGCGCGAGCATCAGCTCGTTGGTGCGCCGGACGAAGCCGGCGGGATCCTCGAGCGCGCCACCCTCCGCCAGGGTGGCCTGCTCGAAGAGCAGGCTCGCCCAGTCGTCGAAGCGCGCCTCGTCGGGCTGCAGGCGCTTGACGATGGCGTGCTGCGGGTTGATCTCCAGGATGGGCTTCGCCGCCGGCACCGCCTGGCCGGCGGCCTTGAGGATGCGCGCGAGGTTGGCGCCGATCTCGTGCTCGTCGGCCACCAGGCACGAGGGGGAGCCGGTGAGGCGCGTGCTGATGCGCACGTCCTTCACCTTGTCGCCGAGAGCGCTCTTCAGGCCGCGCAGCAGCGCCGCGTATTCGCCGACCGGCCAGTCGGGCTCCTTCGCCTCCTCGCCGCCCTCGATCTTCGACAGATCGAGCTCGCCGCGTGCCACCGAGGCGAGGCGCTTGCCTTCGAACTCGGGCAGGTGCGCCACCAGCCATTCGTCCACCCGGTCATGCAGCAGCAGCACCTCGATGCCACGCTTGCGGAAGATCTCGAGGTGCGGGCTGTTCCTGGCGGCGAGGAAGCTCTCCGCGGTGACGTAGAAGATGCGGTCCTGGCCGGGCTTCATGCGCGCCACGTAGTCGGCGAGCGAGACTTTCTCCTCCTCCGCGTCGTCGTGGGTGGAGGCGAACCGCAGGAGCTTCGCCACCCGCTCGCGGTTGGACGCATCCTCGCCCACGCCCTCCTTCAGCACGCGGCCGAAGGCCTTCCAGAAGCGCGCGTATTTCTCCGGCTCGCGCGCGGCCAGGTCGTCGAGCAGATCGAGCACGCGCCGGGTGCAGCCCGAGCGGATGGCATCGACGTCGCGGCTCTGCTGCAGGATCTCGCGCGACACGTTGAGCGGCAGGTCGCCGGAATCGACCACCCCGCGCACGAAGCGCAAATACGCCGGCAGCAGCTGCGCCGCGTCGTCCATGATGAACACGCGGCGCACGTAGAGCTTGAGGCCGCGCCGGTGGTCGCGGTCCCACAGGTCAAAGGGCGGCTGCGACGGGATGAAGAGGAGCTGGATGTACTCCTGGCGGCCCTCGACGCGGTTGTGGGTCCAGGCGAGCGGCGGCTCGAAGTCGTGCGCCACGTGCTTGTAGAACTCGACGTACTGCTCCTCGGTGATCTCGGATTTCGGCCGCGTCCACAGCGCGCTCGCCTGGTTGACCGTCTCCTCGCCCATGACGATCGGCACCGCGACGTGGTCGGAGTACTTGCGCAGGATGCCCTTCAGGCGGAACTCGGACAGCAGCTCGTCCTCGCCCTCGCGCAGGTGCAGCACCACCTCGGTGCCGCGCCCCGGCTTGGTGGCGGGCTCGACGCTATACTCGCCCGCGCCCTGCGCCATGTCGCATTCCCAGCGCACCGCCTCCTCGGCCGGCAGGCCTGCGCGGCGCGTGAGCAGCGTGACGCGGTCGGCGACGATGAACGCGGAGTAGAAGCCCACGCCGAACTGGCCGATGAGGCGCGCGTCCTTCGCCTGGTCGCCGGTGAGGGACTGCACGAACTCGCGCGTGCCCGACTTGGCGATGGTGCCGATGTTGCGGATCACCTCCTCCCGCGACATGCCCACGCCGTTGTCGGACACGGTGATGGTGCGCGCCTCCTTGTCGAAGGCGACGCGGATGCGAAGGTCGCTTTCGCCTTCGTAGAGGGCATTGTTCGCCAGCGCCTCGAAGCGCAGCTTGTCGGCCGCATCGGCGGCGTTGGAGACCAGCTCGCGCAGGAAGATCTCCTTGTTGCTGTACAAGGAGTGGATCATCAGGCTGAGGAGCTGCTTCACCTCGGCCTGGAAGCCGAGCGTTTCTTTTTGGGCGGTCGTCGACATGGATCCTCCGGGCGCTCACTTGGGTACGCCCCGGACGCTTTTCAACCCTCAAGACCGGGGACGGAGCCCGGGCTCCGTCCCCGTTTCGCAGTGCGACCGAGGCTAGGCGGCCGCGTAGCGGCGCCGGTCGGCAAGGCCCATGCGCCGCTCGCGGTCGACCGCCATGTAGCGCTGGCGCCGGTCGATGTTGCGATGGCGCCGCTCCTGGCCGCTGAAGGCGGTGCGGGCGCCGGTCGAGCGGTAGTCCGTAAGGACCACGACCGCCAGCAGGCCGATGCCGGCGATCACGAACCAGTTGCGCGCCGCTGCGTCGGCGGCGAATCCGAAGAGCCACGGAAACACGATCCAGCCCGCCGCCATGATCGTCTCCAGGACGCCGTGCACCGGAAACGGGATCAGCTTGAGCGCGCCGAGCGGATACTTCGTGAGCAGCGAGGCGCCGAGGTACAGCACCCCGATGATGTACGACAGGGTCGCGGCGGTCTGCGTGAAGTTGAAAAGCACCGGCATCAGCAGGAACAGAACCGCCAGTGCATAGTCCAGCACGCCGTGGATTCGGGGGTTCAGCACTCGGAGCATCTCGGCACCTTTCAATAGGGTCTACCACCGTCGACACTCTGGGCCGGGGGCGGGTTCCCGCAGTGCGGCGGCACGATGGTTGCGGTGGAACTTGCCCGGCCGTCGCCGTGTCGCGCCTTGAGGACCTCTTCTGGAGACATTGGCATGGGCGTCGGCGAGATTTGCAGTCGGGAAGTCGTGTTCGCACGCAGGGGCGATACCGTGGCGCTTGCCACGCGCCTCATGCGCCAGCACCACGTGGGCAGCGTGGTGGTGGTGGACGAGCGCAACGGACGCCGCTTCCCCGCCGGCATGGTCACCGACCGCGATGTCGCGGTTGGCGTCGTGGCGCTTGGCCTCGATCCGGCGAACACCGTGCTCGAGGCCGTCATGCCGCTCGAGGTGGTGTGCGTGCGGGAGAGCGACGGCCTGGGGCGCGCGGTGGCGTTGATGCGGGCGCAGGGCGTGCGCCGTCTGCCGGTGCTGGACGCCTCCGGCGCCCTGGTTGGCGTGCTCAGCGCGGACGACATTCTCGAGATCCTTGCCGAGGAGCTTTACTGCCTCGCCGGCATGGTGGCGCATGCCGAGCAGCGGGAGCACGAGCGGCGCAAAGCCGCCTGAGCACCCGTCCGCGCGGCATGGCGCTTGCGCGGGCGTTCGGAGAGACTTTCCAGGAGATCCACGATGCGATTCGCTCCCACCTCTTTCGCATGCGCCGCTGCGCTCGTTGCAGCGGTGCCGCTCGCTTTTGCGCAGACGGCAGGAGCGCCTGCAGCGCCGGGCGCTGGCGCGGGCGTAGGCGGCCCGGGCGCGGTCACCGCACCCGGAATCGGCGGCCAGGGCATCGGCGCGGCTCCGGGGGCCACGGCGCCCGGTGCTACGGCGCCTGGTGCTCCGCTTCCGGGCGCGGCCACCGCGCCCGGCACCGTTCCCGGCGCCTTCGGGACAACCCCGGGCATAGACACGCCCGCGGTGCCGAGCGCACCCGGCGCCACGCTCCCCGGTGCGACGCCGCCGCCGACCACGGCGGCGCCCGGCGCGCTCGGCACGCCGCCCGCGATCGACCAGGCC
>DATLGR010000003.1:0-8672 GCA_035540415.1 Burkholderiales bacterium
GCTGCGCCTGGACGGCGCCGGCCGCCGCGAAGGCCGCTGCGGCGACGATGAGCGCTTTGAAGGTCATTTCGAACTCCTCCTGTTAACGGGGCAAGTATGTGCGAATCAGGCTTGGTGCAGCAAGACGAGAAACGCCGAGACCGAGCAGCGCCGTGATGCCCTCGACGGCCATCACCATGTGCCGGCCACCAGGCGGCCGTTGACCAGCACGGTGCGGGCCAGCGGGCCGCTCGCGAGCAGGTCCGCGGGGTCGGCGGCCTCGGCGATCAGCAGGTCCGCCCGCGCGCCTTCGCGCAGCCCGTAGTCTGCCTCGATGCCGAGCAGGCGCGCCGGGGCGCTCGTCACCATCTCGAACGCTCGCGGCAGGTCGTTGGAGCCCAGGTGCGCGGCGAGCAGCGCCCAGCGGCCGATTTCCAGCAGATCGCCCGTCCCCGAAGGCACGAACGGGTCCTGGATGTTGTCGGAGGCGGCCGCGACCGGGACGCCGGCGCCTTGCAGCGCCACCACGCGCGTGAGGCCGCGCGGCGCGAGCTTCGCCGCCGCGCGGCCCTGGAGGAAAAGATTGGCCGCCGGAAGCGTGACGACGCCGATGCCCGCGTCCGCGAACCCTTCGATCACCTTGGCGGCGTCGGCCGGCTCGAGCGCCGCGAGCGCCGAGCAATGGCTCGCCACCACCCTGCCGGCCATGCCGAGGGCGCGGGTGCGCTCGATCACGGCCGCGAACTGGGTGCGCGCGGCGTCCAGGTGCTCATCGAGGTGCAGGTCGAGCGGCTTGCCGTGCCGCTCGGCCGCCTCGAACAGCATGTCGAGGAAGCCCATCGGATCGTCGGCATAGGCCGGGGTGCCGCCGACGACGTCGGCACCGAGCGCGATCGCCTCCTCGAGCCATTCGCGCGCCGGCACGCCGGCCTTGGTGGCGCCGGAGGTGACGAAGGCCACCACCTGCAGGCGCAGCCGCTCGCGCCAGCGCTCGCGCACCTCCACCAGCGCGGCCACCCCGCGGGTGCGCGCCTCGGGGTCGACGTTGGCGTGCGAGCGGATCGCCACCGTGCCGCGCTCGAGGCACGCCGCCAGCGTGCGCTCGGCGCGCGCCATGACGTCCTCGCGCGTCATGCCGGCGGCGTAGCGCCGGAAGGCATCGATGGCGCCGTAGAGCGTGCCGTCGGGGTTGGCGATGGTGCGCAGCGTGCGCGTCTTGTCGAGGTGCTGGTGCGCATCGACGAGGCCCGGCACGACCAGGCGTGCGCCGAGCTCGACGGCAGGCAGGCCCGGCGACGGCTCAATGCGCGGCGCGATGCGCGCGATTCGGCCGTCCTCGCCGATCAGGACGTCGACGGGCTCGTCGCGTCCGGCGATGCGACCTCCGCGGAGCAGCATGGCGCGATGCTAGCGGTCGCGGCAGGCGCGTTCAAGGCGAACGTGCGTACGCCGGCACCGTGCGCACCAACAGTGCAGCCGCCGCGGCGATGCCCATCAGTAGTGCAACGGATGCCCAAGCGCCGCCGGCTCCATACACTGCGAGCGTGAGCGGCGGGCCGAAGAGATTGCCGAGGGTCACCAGCTGGTTGGTGAGCCCGGTCACCGCGCCGAGCTCGCCGCCCGAGGGGGCCACGCGCGGCAGCATCGCCGAAAGGATGCCGGCGAGCGCGCCCATCGCGATCTGGAAGGCGGCGTAGGCAATGAGCGCCATGCCGAGCGGCGCCGCGGCGGCGAGCGCCGCCGGCAGGCAGGCGATGCCGAGCGCGGTGGCCACCGCGAGGACGCGCCAGGGTGCATGGCGCCCCAGCAGCCAGCCGCTCGCGAAGCGCCCCGCGATGCCGGCGAGCGCGGCGAGGGCGGCGAGCTGCGCGGCGGCGGCGATCGAGATGCCGGCGGCGGCGGCGAGCGCGAGCGGCGCGAGGGCGACGGCACCGAGGAGCAAGCCGGCGACGCAACCGAAGGCCGCCGCGGTGCGCAGCGCCGGGGCGTGCCGCAACGCGTTGAAAAGCGGCGCGCGTTGGCGCGGGGGGCCGGGCCGCGTGCCCGGCGGCAGCGTCCAGAGGACCAGCGCCGCCATGACGGCGAGCGCGGCGGCGTGCCCGAAGCCGATGCCGAGCCAGCCGGCGCGCGCGGCGAAGAGCTGGCCGAGCGCGAAGCCGAGCGGGGCGAAGGCGGAAAACGTGGCGAGCGCGAGCGCCTGATGACGCGCGGCGCTCACGGCGACGACGAGGAGCGTGCCGGAGACGATGACGAGGCTGTAGCCCGCGCCTTCGACCAGGCGCAGCGCGACGATGGCATGGAGCGTGCTCGCGAAGGGCGCGAGGGCGCTCGCAGCCGCCTGGAGCGCGAGGCCGAGCATCACCAGGCGGCGCGCGGGGGAGCGGTCGGCCGCCGCGCCGAAGAGAGGCCCGGCCAGCGCCCCGGGCAGCATCACCGCGGAGACGAGAAAGCCCGCGGTACCGAGCGCGATGCCGAATTCCGCCGCGAGGCCGGGGACGTGCGGCACCAGCTTGCCGATCGAGGCGGCCGCCGCGATCGCGGCGGCGAAGACGACAAGGAAGCGCCCGAGCGCGGCCATGGCCGCTGCATAATAGATTTTCGATAGGAGAAAAGACATGACATCACTGCGCGGCCTGCTGGCCATCCTTCTTGCGGCAATGCTGGCCACCTCGGCCGCGGCGCAGGGCTATCCCGAGCGTGCCGTGCGCCTCGTGGTGCCGTATGGCCCCGGCGGGGTGTCCGACATCATGGGCCGCATCGTGGCGCAGAAGATGACCGAGGTCCTCGGCCAGCCCATGGTGGTCGAAAACCGGCCCGGTGCGGGCGGCATGCTCGGCACCGGCGCCGTGGCCAAGGCGCAGCCCGACGGCTACACCCTGGTGCTGTCGAGCCTGAGCGCCTACGCCATCGGGCCGCGCCTCGTGAAGGAGGTCCAGTACGATCCGGTGAAGGACTTCACCGCCATCGGCGCCGTGGCGATCGCGCCCACCATCCTCACCGTCGGCGCGGCGCTTCCGTTTCGCTCCCTGCAGGAGCTCATGGGCTACGCCAAGGCGAATCCCGGGAAGCTCAGCTACGGCTCCTCCGGCATCGGCAGCGTCGCGCACATCTCGGCGGAGGTGCTGCGCTCCTCGGTCGGGGTGGACCTCGTGCACGTGCCCTACAAGACCGCGGCGCAGGCTTACCCGGATGTCATCTCGGGCAATGTCTCCATGGTGTTCGACGCCCTGCCCTCGGCGCTGCAGCACATCCGCTCGGGCAAGGTGCGGCCGATCGCCATGATGTCGGACCGGCGCACGCCGCTCCTGCCCGAGGTGCCGACCTTCGCCGAAGCCGGCTACCCGGAGGCGACGCTGCGCCTGTGGGTGGGCGTGCACGGCCCGGCGAACCTGCCGGCCCCGGTGGTGCGCACGCTCAACGAGGCGCTGCGCAAGACCGTCGAGGCCCCCGAGGTGCGCGAGCGCTTCGGCTCGGTCGGGGCCGACCCGTTCCATGCGTCGCCGGAGGAGTTCGCCCGCATCGTGCGGGACGACGTCGCGCGCCTGGGCAAGATGATGGCCGCCGCCGGGATCAAGCCCGACTGACGCTGGGGTAGACTTTCGTCCTTTCGGATCTGAGGGGGATACCGTCATGCGCTTCGCCGCCGTCCTAGCCGCCATGCTCGTCTCCGGCGCCGCCCTGGCGCAGAAGGAGATTCCGGTCCGCTTCGCGCTCGACTGGCGCTTCGAGGGACCGGCTGCGCCCTACTTCGTCGCGATCGACCGGGGCTACTACAAGGCCGAGGGCCTGAACGTGAGCATCGACCCGGGCTCGGGCTCCGTCGAGGGCATCAACCGCGTCGCCTCAGGCGCCTACGAGGTGGGCTTCGCCGACATCAACTCGCTCATCAAGTACCGCGACAACCCGAGGAACCTCCCGGTGCGGGCGGTGATGATGGTCTACGATACGCCCGCCTTCTCCATCGTGGCGCTGCGCAAGTCCGGCATCCAGAAGCCGAAGGACCTCGAGGGCCGCGTGCTCGGCGCCCCGGCCGCCGACGGCGCCTACGCGCAATGGCCGATCTTCGTGCAGGCGAACAAGATCGACGCCTCCAGGGTCAGGATCGAGAACATCGGCTTCCCGGTGCGCGAGCCGATGCTCGCCCAGGGCAAGGTCGACGCCATCACCGGGTTCTGGTTCTCCTCCTACATGAACCTCAAGGCGCAGGGCGTGAAGGACGACGAGATCGTGGTGATGCTGATGCGCGACCACGGCGTCGACCTCTACGGCAACGTCATCATCGCCAATCCGGACTTCATGCGCTTCAACCCGAAGGCGCTGCAGGGCTTCGTGCGCGCCACCATCCGCGGCATCCAGGACACCATCAAGAGCCCGGAGACGGCGATCGACTCGCTCATGAAGCGCAACCCGATCGCCAAGCGCGAAGTCGAGCTCGAGCGCCTGAAGCTTTCGCTCGAGCGCAACTTCGTCACGCCCGACGTGCGCAAGAACGGCCTGGGCGCGGTCGACATGAAGCGCCTGGAGCGCTCCATCGAGCAGATCGGCCTCACCTTCAACTACAGCAACAAGCCCAAGGCCGCGGACATCTTCACCGCGCAGTTCCTGCCGCCGCGGGAGCAGCGCCTGGTGAAGTAGTTGCAGGCGCTCGTCCAGCTCGAGCGCGTGTCGATGGTCTACGGCCGCGGCCCCGCCGCGGTCAAGGCCATCGAGGACGTGTCGCTCGAAATCGCCGAAGGCGAGTTCATCGCCGTGGTCGGCCCTTCGGGCTGCGGCAAGAGCTCGCTCATGAAGCTCATCTCGGGGCTGCACCCGCCGGCCGCCGGGCGCCTCGCCGTGGAAGGCAAGCCGGTCACCGGGCCGCTCAAGTCGGTGGGCATGGCGTTCCAGAACTCCAACCTGCTGCCCTGGCGCACGGCCATCGACAACGTGCTGCTGCCGCTCGAGATCGTCGAGCCCTACCGGCGCGGCTACCGGCGCGACAAGTACCTCGACAAGGCGAAAGAGCTCTTGCACTCGGTGGGCCTGGCCGGCTTCACGGAGAAGCATCCCTGGGAGCTCTCCGGCGGCATGCAGCAGCGCACCTCGATTTGCCGCGCGCTCATCCACGAGCCCGACATCCTGATGCTGGACGAGCCCTTCGGGGCGCTCGACGCGTTCACCCGCGAGGAGCTGTGGTGCGCGCTGCGCGACCTGCAGCAGGCGCGCAAGGTCACCGTCATGCTGGTGACCCACGACCTGCGCGAGGCGGTGTTCCTGTCGGACACGGTGTACGTGATGTCCAGCCGCCCCGGGCGCATCGTGCGGCGCTGCCCGGTCGAGATCGCCCGGCCGCGCGAGCTCGAGGTCACCTATACGCAGCAGTTCCAGGACATCGTGCACGAGCTGCGCGCGCTGATCGGCAAGCACTGATGGCCGATTGCGGCAGGCGGTGATGGAGCATCGCGAGCTCATGATCAAGGTGGTGTCGCCGGCGGCGTTCACCATCGCCCTCTTCGTCGCCTGGGAAGCGGTGTGCCGCGTGCTCGAGGTGCCGCTTACGATCCTGCCCGCGCCCTCGGACGTGTTCGCCGCGCTGTGGCAGTACCGCGCGCCGATCATCGACAACTCCTGGGTGACGCTCTGGACCACGCTGGCGGGATTCCTCATCGCCACCGTGTTCGGGCTGCTCCTGGGCATCGCGGTGGGCTGGCACCGCGCCATCTACGCCGGCATCTACCCGGTGCTGATCGGCTTCAACTCGATCCCCAAGGTGGCGGTGGTGCCCGTGCTGATCCTGTGGTTCGGGATCGGCGAGGTGCCGGCGGTGATGACCGCTTTCCTCATCTCCTTCTTTCCCATCGTGGTCAATGTGGCCACCGGCCTGGCCACGACCGAGCCGGAGCTCGAGGACGTGCTGCGCGCGCTGGGGGCCTCCAAGCTCGACATCATGCGCAAGGTCGGCATTCCGCGCTCGCTGCCCTACTTCTTCGGCTCGCTCAAGGTGGCGATCACGCTCGCCTTCGTCGGCGCGGTGGTCTCCGAGACGGTGGGCGCCAACAAGGGCATCGGCAAGCTGATGCTCGACGCGCAGGCCGCCTTCCAGGTGCCGATCGTGTTCGCCGGGCTGCTGGTCCTCGCGGTGCTCGGCATCGTGCTCTACGCGGCCACCGCCACCATCGAGACGCGCTTCACCGGCTGGGCCTTCCGCGGCCAGGCCAACCGCTAGTCCGGCACCGCCGGAGATCGGCTTACAATCGCTCATGGCGCGCATCCCTTACGAAGACGAGATCATCATCTCCTGGGTCGAGCTGCACCGCGACGCCCGCTACCTCTCCGAAGTGCTGCACGGCAAAGGCCCCTGGAAGGGCATCATCGCCGTCACCCGCGGCGGGCTCGTGCCCGCCGCGCTCGTGGCCCGCGAGCTCGACATCCGCCTGGTCGACACCATCTGCGTGACGAGCTACGACGCCGGCGACGCCGGCGGCGCCGCCCAGGTGCAGGGCAACGTGCGGGTGCTGAAGGGGGTCGCCGGCGACGGCGAGGGCTATCTCCTCATCGACGATCTGGTCGACACCGGGCGCACCGCGCAGGCGGTGCGCCAGCTCCTGCCCAAGGCGTATTTCGCGACCCTGTACGCGAAGCCGGCGGGGCGGCCGATCGTGGACACCTTCGTCAAGGAGTTCAAGCAATCGAAGTGGATCCACTTCCCGTGGGACATCGAGTACAAGTTCGCCACGCCGATCAAGGACGGCGGACGGGTGGTGGCGGGGCCGGGGTGATCCTGGTCATCGGCAACAAGAACTACTCCTCCTGGTCCCTGCGGCCGTGGGTGGCGATGAAGACCCTCGGCTTCGCCTTCGACGAGAAAAAGCTCCCCCTGCACGGGCCGGGGGCGAAGGAAGCGATTCTGCAGTACTCGCCGGCGGGCAAGGTGCCGGTGCTCCTCGACGGGCCGGTCACGGTGTGGGACTCGCTCGCGATCCTCGAGTACCTCGCCGAGCGGCGGCCCGAGCTGTGGCCGGCGGAGGCGGCGCAGCGCGCCCGTGCGCGCAGCCTCGCCGCCGAGATGCACTCGGGCTTTCCGGCGCTGCGCGAGCACATGAGCATGAACGTGCGCAAGCGCTATCCCGGCCGGGGGCGCACCCCGGCGACGCTGGCGGAGATCGAGCGCATCCAGGCGATCTGGTCGGCGGCCCAGGGCCCCTTCCTCTTCGGCGCGTTCACCGCGGCCGACGCCATGTACGCGCCGGTCGCGCTGCGCTTTCGCACCTACGACGTCCCGGTGCACAACCAGGCCTACGCCGAGGCGCTCCTCGCGCTGCCCGCGATGCGCGAGTGGGTGGCCGCCGCCGAGCGCGAGCCGGAGTCGATCGCCGCGCTCGACCGCTACGAGTGAATGCGTACGTCGTCGGCGGCGCGGTCCGCGACGAGCTGCTCGGGCTGGCGGTCCAGGACCGCGACCACGTGGTGGTGGGGTCGACGCCCGAGGAGATGGTCCGCCTGGGGTTCAAGCCCGTGGGGCGCGATTTTCCGGTGTTCCTGCATCCGCAGACGCACGAGGAATACGCCCTCGCCCGCACCGAGCGCAAGAGCGGACGCGGCTACCGCGGCTTCACCATTCATGCCGCCCCCGACGTCACGCTGGAGGAGGACCTGCGCCGGCGCGACCTTACGATCAACGCGATGGCCAGGGCGGCCGACGGCTCGCTCATCGATCCGTTCGGGGGGCGCCGCGACCTCGAAGCGGGCGTCCTGCGCCATGTGAGCGAGGCTTTCGCCGAGGACCCGGTGCGCATCCTTCGCGTGGCGCGCTTCGCCGCGCGCTTCGACTTCCGGGTGGCCGAGGAGACGATGGCGCTCATGCGCCGCATGGTGGATTCGGGCGAGGCCGACGCCCTGGTCCCCGAGCGCGTGTGGCAGGAGCTCGCCCGCGGTCTTGCAGAGCCGCATCCCCAGCGCCTGTTCGAGGTGCTGGAGCGCTGCGGGCTGCGCCAGCGCCTCCTCGCGCAGCTCAAGCCGCTGCCGGGCGCCCTGGAGCGGGCGGCGCAGGCGGGGGCGTCGGTCCCGGTGCGCTTCGCGGTGCTTGCCTGGCCCCACGATCCCGACCTCGTACGCGCGGTGTGCAAGCGGCTCAAGGCGCCGAACGACGCGGCCAGCCTCGCCCTTCTGGCGAGCCGCGAGCGCGAGGCACTGGGCGCCGCTGCGCAGGCGACCCCGGACACCTTGCTCCAGCTCTACAAGCGCACCGACGCCTTGCGCCGCCCCGAGCGCTTCGGCGAGCTGCTCGAGGCCGTCCGGCTGGCGGAGCCGGGCCTGTCCACCGCCGTCCTGGAGCGCGGCCTCGCGGCGGCGCGCGGGGTGGACGCGGGCGCCATCGCCGCGGCTGCAGCGTCGTCCGCCGAGGTGGCGCGGCTCGTCGATGCAGCGCGCGAGCGTGCGATCGCGGGCGCCGCAGCCCCGGACGAGATTTGACCTTTTCCCGCCCGGCGGGCGCCTGCGGGCCGGGTGTTAGTATCGAGCCACGCGCGGGGCGTTGGGGGGCCTGTGGGCGTCGACCTGAAGGCGATACCGCTGATCGCAGGGATGCCGGACGAGGCGCTGCAAGCCTTGGCGCAGCGCGCGGCGTTGCGCTCGCTGCCGGCGCGCTGTCCGGTCATCCGGGAGGGCGACCTGCCGCAGGCGCTCTACCTCGTGATCTCGGGAAAGGTGAAGGT
>DATLGR010000004.1:0-3205 GCA_035540415.1 Burkholderiales bacterium
GGTCGGTGCCGCAGATCCCGAGCGCCAGCGTGCGCACCAGCACGGCGCCCTGCTCTGCCGCGGGCTCCTCGACCTCTTCCAGCAAGAGCGACCCGGCGCGCCCGGGAAGGATCGTGAGAGCCTGCATCCGGAAATGACCGCCGCCGGGCGCCCTAGTTCGAAACCGGGGTTTCATGCTGCAATCGCGCCATGGATTACGCATTCGGCGCCGCGGTGCTGGTGGCCTCGCTGATGGCGGGCGGGCACGCGGTGGTCTACAAGCGCGAGCCGCGCTCGGCGGCCCTGTGGCTGCTCGTGATCCTGCTGCTGCCTGCGATGGGCCCGGTGCTGTATGTGTTCTTCGGCGTGAACCGCGTCGAGCGGCGCGCGCGGCGCATGCGGCGCGAGCGCGGGCGAAGCCGCGGGGCGCTTCCGGGAGAAACCGGTGGCGAGGCGGGCAGCGAGGCGGGCGACGGGCCCGCGAGCCATTTCCTGCCGCTCGCGCGCACGGTGAGCGAGGTGACCGGCCGGCCGCTCACGGCGGGGAACGCGGTCATGCCGCTCGCCGGCGGCGCCGAGGCTTACCCGGCGATGCTGCACGCCATCGACTCGGCCCAGGCGTGCGTGGTGCTCGCCTCCTACATCTTCCATCGCGAAGGCATCGGCGCGCGGTTCGTGGAAGCGCTGTCGCGGGCCCGGGCGCGCGGAGTCGAGGTGCGCGTGCTCGTCGACGACGTCGACGTGCGCTTCTCGCGCAGCTCGGCGATCAAGCCGCTGCGACGCGCCGGCGTGACCACCGGCGTGTTCAATCCGCCGCTGGTCCCGGCGCGGCTGCACGCGATCCACCTGCGCAACCACCGCAAGATCCTGGTGGTCGACGGCCGCGTGGGGTTCACCGGGGGGATGAACGTGGACTCGCGCTACTGGGGGGAGCGGCCGTTCCGCGACCTTCACTTCCGCCTGGAAGGGCCGGTGGTCGCGCACCTCGCCGAGGCGTTCGCCGACGACTGGGACTTCGCCACCGACGAGCGCCTGAGCGGCGCGCCGTGGTTCGCCGAGCCCGCGCCGGCGGGGGCCGCGCTGGCGCGCGCCATCGCCGGCGGGCCCGACGATCCCGCGGAGCCCCTGCGCTGGGCGTTCGTGGCGGCGCTCAACGCCGCGCGGCGCTCGGTGCGCGTGATCACGCCGTACTTTCTGCCCGATGCCGCGCTCGTCTCCGCGCTCAACGCCGCGGCGCTGCGCGGCGTGGAAGTCGACATCGTCCTGCCCGAGGAAAACGACGTGGCCCATGTGAAATGGGCCTCGATGCACGGCCTGTGGCAGGTGCTCGAAGGCAAATGCCGCGTGTGGCTCTCGCCCGGCCCCTTCGACCACACCAAGCTGATGGTGGTCGACGCCGGCTGGACCCTGCTCGGCTCGTCGAACTGGGACGCGCGCAGCCTGCGGCTCAACTTCGAGCTCGACGTCGAGTGCTATTGCGGCGAGCTCGGCGCACGCCTGGAGCGCCTCGCGCTCGAGCGGCGCGCCGCCGCCCGGCCGGTCACCCTCGCCGACGTCAACGGCCGCCCCTTCCCGGTCAAGCTGCGCGACGGCGTGGCGCGCCTGTTCTCGCCGCTGCTCTGAGCGGCGCGCGGGGATCCGAGGTGCAGAGAACGGCTTTCCACCATAAACTCCACTGGTCGCCGGGCGCCTCCGGCCGTACGTCAGCCAGGGAGAAAGAACAAGCGTGAGCCTGGAAGCGGTGCTCGTCGGCGCCGCCGCGCTCCTGATCGCCTCGGTGCTCTCGAGCCGGCTCTCGGGCCTCCTCGGTGTGCCCGCGCTGCTCTTCTTCCTGGCGGTCGGCATGCTTGCGGGGACCGACGGCCCCGGCGGCTTCGAGTTCCAGAACTATCCGCTCGCCTTCGCCATCGGCAGCGTTTCGCTCGGCCTCATCCTGTTCGACGGCGGCATGCGCACGCGATGGGACAACGTGCGGCCGGTGCTGCGCAGCGGGGTTTCCCTCGCCACCGTCGGCGTGGTGGTGACGGCGCTCGCGACCGCGCTCTTCGCGCGCTATGCCTTTGACCTGTCGTGGCTCGCGGCAATTCTCGTCGGCGCGATCGTCTCTTCCACCGACGCCGCCGCCGTGTTCAGCGTGCTGCGCTCGCGCAACCTGTCCCTCAAGGGCCGGCTCAAGCAGCTGCTCGAGTTCGAGGCCGGCTCGAACGATCCGATGGCGATTCTGCTCACCATCGGCGCGCTGTCGGTGGCAACCGGCGAGGCGAACGGCCCCGTGGAGCTGACCCACCTGTTCCTCGCACAGGCGGTGCTCGGACTCGCGCTCGGCTGGGCCGGCGGCAAGGCGATCGCCTGGGTGATCAACCGCGCGGGGATCGAGTACGAAGGGCTCTACAGCGTGCTGCTGCTCGCCTGCGTGCTCCTGCTCTTCGGCGGCACCTCCGCGCTCGGCGGCAGCGCATTCCTCGCCGTCTACGTTGCCGGCATCGTCGTGGGCAATTCGGACCTCCTGCACAAGCTGAGCCTGCTCAAGTTCCACGACGGCATCGCGTGGATCGCACAGATCATGCTGTTCCTCACGCTCGGCCTGCTCGTCACGCCCTCGGAGCTGCCGTTGCTGTGGCAGGAGGGTCTGCTGCTCGCCCTGTTCCTGATGCTGGTGGCACGGCCTTTGAGCGTGCTCGCCGCGGCGCCGACGCTGGTGCACCATTGGCGTGAATGGCTGTTCGTCTCCTGGGTCGGGCTTCGCGGCGGCGCCCCCATCGTGCTCGCCACCTTGCCCTACACCGCGGGCCTGCCGAATGCGGAGTCGGTCTTCCACCTGGTGTTCTTCGTAGTGCTGGTGACGGTGCTCGCGCAGGGCTCGAGCATCGCGTGGCTCGCGCGCGCCCTGGGCCTCGTGACGCCGCTGCCGCCCGAGCCGGACTACTTCGCCGGCCTTCTGCCGCCGGGCTTCGTTTCGGTGGAGATCACCGTCCAGCCGGGCGCCCCGGCCGAGGATCGGCGGCTCTTCGAGCTGGGGCTGCCGAGCGGCGTTCTGCTCACCTCGGTGGAGCGCGAAGACCGCTTCCTCGTGCCCGGCGGGGAGACGCGCTTTCTCGCCAACGACCGCATCCGGGCGCTTGCCCGCGCGAGCAACCTTACGCAGCTCAATAACACTTTCGGCGCGGTGCGCGAGACCTGAAGCGCCTCAGGCGTGCGGCAGGCGCAGGCCGACGCGGTCGATGCG
>DATLGR010000005.1:0-9242 GCA_035540415.1 Burkholderiales bacterium
GACCAGCCCGATGCGCCCCGCGGCGCCGAACACCCGCCGCACGGGCTAGGCCGCGCTCGCGCGCGCGGGCGCGGCGCCTTCGGGCAGGCATTCGGCGATCGCCCCGGCGTTCGCCATCACGTGCTCGCGCACGCCGCGCTCGGCGCCGGCGGCGTCGCTCCGGCGCAGCGCGCGGATCAGGTGCTCGTGCTCGAAGCCCGGCTGCTCGAAGGTCCGGCCGCTCTTCAGGTACAGCCGCATGTACGGGCGCACCGCCAGGCGGTAGCGCCGGCATTCCGCGGCGAGCTGCTCGCGTCCGCTCGCGCGGCACAGCGCATCGTGGAAGTCGTCGTGGCGCTCGAGCCAGCTCGCGTGGTCGCTGCCCACGCGGCGCAGGCGCTCGAGCTCGTGCTCGAGGTCGGCGAGCGTCTCGGCGCTGGCCCTGCCGGCGGCGAGGCGCAGCGCCAGCCCCTCGAGCACCGCGCGGATCTCGAAGAGCTCCAAAACCTCCTCGCGGCTGCGCGAGGTGACCACCGCGCCGCGGTTGGGGCGGATGGTGACGTAGCCCTCGGCGTCGAGCTGGCGGATCGCCTCGCGCACCGGCATGCGGCTGATGCCGAGCTCCGCGGCGATGAGCTCGGGCTTGAGGCGCATCCCGCCGGCGAGCGCGCCCGAGACGATTCGGTCCTGCAGATATTCGTAAGCCTGCTGCTGGCTCGAGCCAGCGAAGCGGCGGGGCAGCGGCGTTCTCGTAGCAGCTCCTTTACAGTGCGAGTGGATACAATTATTCTGTTAGCCAGACGTCGGCGCAAGGCCTACTTCCGATTCCACATGATTCTGCTCGAAGGCGCCCGAGTCTACGACCCCGACGAGCACCCCCATGAAGCCGAACGTCCTCGATGCCACGGGCCTGCAGCGGGTGCTGGATGAATCGCCGTTCCACCGCTGGCTCGCGGTGCGCGTCGAGCAGGTGGACGACCGGAGCATCGAGCTGTCGGTGCCCTGGCGCGAGGAGCTCGTCTCCAGCCCGAAGGCGCGCACGGTGCACGGGGGCGTGCTCGCGGCGCTGGTCGACCTTACCGCCGACCAGGCGATCGCGGCGAAGCTCGGGCACGCGCTGCCGACGATCGACATGCGGGCCGACTTCCACCGTCGGGCGCTGCCCGGGCGGCTGCGCAGCCGCGGCGCGCTGGTGCGGCTGGGCCGCACCGTGGTCACCGCCGATGCCTGGATCTTCGACGACGCGGGCGCGCTGGTCGCGAGCGGCCGCGGCGTCTATCTCAACCGAGGAGGAGAGTGAGCGATGAAGCCGCTGAAGCTGTTCGCAATTGCAACCGCCGTGTTGCTGTACGCAGGAGCCGCGGCCGCCCAGCCGCGCGCCAAGTTCATCCTCGACTGGGCCTTCCAGGGCCAGCAATCCACCTGGACGCTGGCGCAGGACAAGGGCTACTTCAAGGCCGCCGGCGCCGACATCACCGTCGACCGCGGCTTCGGCTCCGGCGACACCGTGGCCAAGGTGGCCTCCGGCGCCTGGGACATCGGCATGGCGGACCTCTATGTGCTGCTGCGCTTCCTGGGCGAGAACCCCGATCAGAACCTGAAGGCGTTCTTCCTGGTGCACGACAAGTCGGCGCTGTCCGTGGCGACGCTCAAGGAAAGCGGCATTCGCACGCCCGCGGACCTCAAGGGCCGCACCATCGCCGCCCCGGCGGGCGACGCGAGCTTCCAGGTGTTCCCGCTGTTCGCCCGGCTGAACAACCTCGACCCGGCCACCATCACCTGGCGGACGGTGACGCCGGATCTGCGCGAGACCATGCTGCTGCGCAAGCAGGCCGACGCCGTGACGGGTCATATCCTCACCACGCGCATGAACCTCGTCAGCGCGGCCGTCGACCTCTCCCAGATCCACTTCATGCCCTACGCCGAGCACGGCGTGGACCTCTACGGCCACGTGTTCTTCGCCAAGGCGGACTTCCTGGAGAAAAATCCGCAGGTGGCGCGCGCCATGATCCTCGGCACGGTGCGCGGCTTCAACGACATGATCGCGAATCCCGACGCCGCGGTGGAGAGCCTGCGCAAGCGCGACCCGCTGCTCAAGCCCAACATCGAGCGCGAGCGGCTGCTGTTCGCGGTGCAGAGCATGCACGACACGCCGGCGGTGCGGCAGAACGGCATGGGGGTGGTGAACCGCGAGCGCCTGTCGCGCACCCTCGCCCAGGTGTCGGAGGCGTTCAACATGAAGCGCAAGGTCGGCGCCGACGACATCTTCACCGACAAGCACTATCCGGCGCGCGCGGAGCTCGCGGTCAGGCTGAAGTAGCCGCTTGAAAGCGCTGGTCATCGAGCGCCAGGGCGGGGTCGAGCACCTCGCCTGGCGCGACTGGCCCGACCCGCAGCCGCGCCCGGGCGAGGTGCTGGTGCGGGTGCGCGCGGTGGGGCTGAACCACCTCGACGTCTTCGTGCGCCGGGGCATGCCCGGGTTTCCGGTGAAAACGCCGTTCATCTCGGGCGGCGACATCGCCGGCGAAGTGGCGGCGCTCGGGCCCGGCGTCGAAGGCTGGCGCCCGGGCGAGCGCGTGGTGGTGAACCCCATGACGCCCGAGGGCATGATGGGCGAGGCGATCCAGGGCGGCATGGCCGAGCTCGCCCGGGTGCCGGCGACGCACCTCGTGCGCCTGCCCGGAACGCTCGACGACGTGACCGCGGCCGCGGTCCCGATCAACTACGGCACCGCGCACCGCATGCTGTTCACCATGGGCGCCCTGCAGGTGGACGAGCAGGTGCTGGTGCTGGGCGCCTCCGGCGGGGTCGGGATCGCCTGCGTGCAGTACGCCAAGCTCGCGGGCGCGCGCGTCATCGCCGCCGCCGGGTCGGCCGAAAAATGCGAGCGCCTGCGCGCGCTCGGCGCCGACCACGTCGTGGACTACAGCCGCGAGGACTTCAGCCGCGAGGCCTGGCGCCTGTCGGGCAAGCGCGGCGTGGACCTGGTGATCAACTACACCGGCGGCGACACCTGGAACGCGTCGCTGCGCACCCTGCGCAAGGGCGGACGCCTGGTCACCTGCGGGGCCACGGCCGGGTTCGACGCCCACACCGACATCCGCTACGTCTGGGTGCGCGAGCTGCGCATCCTCGGCTCCGACGGCTATACGCTCGAGGACATCGCCACCGGCATTCGCCTGGTGGCCGAGGGCAGGCTCGCGCCGGTCATCGACCGGGTGCTGCCCATCCAGCAGGCCGCCGAAGGCCATCGCCTGCTGGAGGAGCGCGCGGTGTTCGGCAAGGTCGTCCTCACGCTATGAGCCGCGCCGCCCCGGGGGTAGACGAGGCGCGCCGGCGCGCGAACCTGGGCTGGTTCTTCGCCGGCGCCGCGGCCCGCGCCCCGCAGCGCGTCGCGCTCATCGACCACTTCGGCGCCCTCGACCGGCGCGACGAGCGGCGCAAGCGCTTCGGTGTCCACGATGGCGGCGCGGCAGCCGGCGTCGGCCAGCACGAACTCGATCATCGCCGCGCCGAGCTTGTGGTTGACCGGCACCGGGACGAGGCCCGCGCGCATCGCGCCGAACAGGCAGACGAGGAACTCGGTGCGGTTGGCGGCGAGCAGCGCGACCGTTTCCCCCGCGCGCAGCCCCGCGCCGAGGAGCGCGGCGCCGGCGCGCTCCATCGCCGCGTCGAGCTCTCCGTAGCGCAAGGTCCGCTCGCGGGCGCCGAAGTGGTCGATGAGCGCGCCGCGCAGCGCGTCGCGCTCATCGACCACTTCGGCGCCAACCGCACCGAGTTCCTCGTCTGCCTCTTCGGCGCGATGCGCGCGGGCCTCGTCCCGGTGCCGGTCAACCACAAGCTCGGCGCGGCGATGATCG
Source organism: Burkholderiales bacterium (assembly GCA_035540415.1). Taxonomy (GTDB): domain Bacteria; phylum Pseudomonadota; class Gammaproteobacteria; order Burkholderiales; family SG8-39; genus SCGC-AG-212-J23. Next base: position 3,840 of record DATLGR010000005.1, read on the forward strand.
AGTTCGTGCTGGCCGACGCCGGCTGCCGCGCCGCGATCGTGGACACCGAAGCGCTTGCGCCGCTCGTCGCGCCGGTCGAGGGCGCCGGCGTGGCGCTGCGCCTCGCCCTCGGCACGGCGCCGGCGGGATGGCACGACTTCGCGGCCCTGCTCGACGAGGCGCGGCCGCCGCTCGAGCCGCCGGCGCTTGCGGAGGATGCCGCGTGCTTCATTTCCTACACCGCCGGCTCGACCGGGCGCCCCAAGGGCGTGATCGCCACGCATCGCGGGCAGCTCTGGAGCATCCACATGAGCCAGCGCTACTGGCCGGTCGCCGAGGAGGAGCGCGGCATCGTGGCCGTGCCCCTCTATCACAAGAACGCCATGCGCGGCACGGTCAAGCCGATGCTCTACGCCGGCGCCTCGGTCGTGCTTCTGCCCGCGTTCGAGCCGCGCGCCTTCCTCGAGGCCGTGGCGCGGCACCGCTGCACCTCGGCCGCCGGCGTGCCGGCGATGTTCGCCATGCTGCTGCGCGAGGAGGCGCTGCTGCGCGCGCTCGATTTCTCGTGCCTGGAGCACGTGTCCATGGGCTCCGCGCCGGTGCCCGGCGGCCTCATCGACAAGGTGGAGCGCGCCTTCCCGCGCGCCAAGGTCAAGGAAAGCTACGGCCTCACCGAGGGCGGCGGGCCGCTGCGCGCGCCGCTCGACGGCCGCGCGGTGCCGCGCGGCAGCTGCGGCGTGCCGGCGCCCGACACCGGGGTGAAGCTGGTGGACGCCGAAGGGCGCGAGAACGCGCGCGCGGGGGAGCTGTGGGTGCGCAGCCCGTACGTCTGCAAGGGCTACCACAACCTGCCCGAGCTCACGCGGAGCCGGATCGTCGACGGCTGGCTGCGCACCGGAGACCTCTTCAGCGTGGACGATGAAGGCTTCTTCTACTTCCGCGGGCGCCTGGACGACATGTTTTCCTGCGGCGGTGAGAACATCTATCCGAAGGACGTCGAGAACCTGCTCCTGCGCCATCCCGACGTGCTCGACGCGGTCGTCGTGCCCCATCCGCACCGTGTGAAGGGGCTCGCCCCGGCCGCGATGGTGGTGCCGCGGCCCGGCGCGTCGCTCGAGCCCGAGGCGCTCAAGCGCTTCTGCCTCGAGCACGGCCCGGCCTTCGCGCATCCGCGCCTGGTCCTGCTCGCCGAGCGCCTGCCGCTCGGCGGCGCCGACAAGGTCGATCGCGCCGCGGTGCGGCGAGCCTTCGAGGAGCGCTTCCCCGCGCTCGGGGACTGAGCGCGCCATGGACCGCCAGCGGCTGGTCTACTTCGTCGCCCCGGTGGTGGTCACGGTAGTGGCGGTGGCGCTGTGGGAGCTCTTCTGCGTGGCCCTCGCCATCGAGCCGTTCCTTCTGCCGCGGCCCAGCCTCGTCGGGCAGACCCTGGTGGGGTCTTTCCAGCCGATCATGTGGAACGCCAGCTTCACCCTCGCCACCACGCTCATCGGCTTTGCGCTCGCGGTGGCCGTGGGCATGGCGCTCGGCGTGCTGATCGGCGCCTCGGTGCTCGCCTATGCCGGCCTGTACCCGCTGCTCGTGGCCTTCAACAGTGTGCCCAAGGTGGCGCTGGTGCCGGTGCTCGTGATCTGGTTCGGCACCGGCGCCGTGCCCGCCGTGCTGACGGCCTTCTCGGCGGCCTTCCTGCCCATCGCGGTGAACGTCGCCACCGGCCTGATCACCGTGGAGCCGGAGCTGAAGGACGTGCTGCGGGCGCTGGGGGCGAGCAACCTGCAGATCATCCGCAAGATCGGCATCCCGCGCTCCCTGCCCTTCTTCTTCGCCTCGCTCAAGATCGCCATCGCCTTCGCCTTCGTCGGCGCGGTGGTGTCCGAGACGGTCGCCGCCGACCGCGGCATCGGCTACATGATGATCGCCGCGAGCTCGCGTTTCGACGTGCCGCTGGTGTTCGCCGGCCTGGTGGTCGTGGCGACCATGGGCGTAGTCATGTACGCCGTGTGCGTGGTGATCGAGCAGCGCTACATCGGCTGGGCCGTGCGCGGCCTCAATCCCGTGACGTAGCGCGACGGCCGGCGATACAATCTCGCGCAGCGAGTCGAGAGGCCGATGGCGCAACATTCCCGGAACAAGCCGCGCCCGTCCCCGCGGGTCACGCGGGTGGAGCCCGGCACGCGCGCGGAGCTCGCCGAGCTCGAGGCACGCATCCAGGCGGCGCGCGGGCGCATCTCGCCGCTGTACCAGGTGCTGCTCAACAGCCCGGTGGTGGCGAGCGGCTGGGAGCAGCTCCTGACCGCCATCCGTCAGCAGACCGTGCTCGAGCCGCGCCTGCGCGAGCTCGCCATCCTGCGCGTGGCGGTGCTGAACGGCGCCGAGTACGAATTCGACGCCCATGTGCCGCACGCCCTGGCGGCGGGGGTGCCCGAAGCGGCGCTCGCCGCGCTGCGCTCGGGGGACCTCGCGCCCTTCCCGTCCCTGGAGCGGCTGGTGCTGCAGTACACGGAGGCCATGACGCGCGACCTCGCGGTCCCCGACGCCCTCTATGCGAAGCTCGACGCCGCCCTGGACCCCCGCACCCTGGTCGAGCTCACCGCCACCATCGCCGCGTACAACATGGTGTCGCGCTTCCTCATCGCGCTGCGCATCCACTGAGCCGCGATCTCGCCGCCCGGCGCTTCTTCCTGGTGCTCCTCGTGGCGAGCATGGCACTGCTCGCCGTGGTGGCCTGGCCGCTCGCGAGCGCCCTGTTCCTCGCGCTGGTGTTCGCCGGCGCGCTGTGGCCGCTGCAGGAGCGCCTCGCCACGGCGCTCCGCGGGCGGCGCAGCCTCGCCGCCGGCCTGCTGGTCGTGGGTCTGCTTCTCGTCGTGATTGGGCCGCTCGCCTGGCTCGCCACCGTACTCATCGCCGAGGCGCTCGAGGCCATCCGCTATATCGTCGACATCGTGCGCAGCGAGGGCACCGCGGGCCTGATCGAGCGCCTGCCGGCTCCGCTCGACCGGTTTGGCGCGAGCGCGCTCGAGCGCGCCGGCGCCGTCACCGCGGTGCTCGAGAAGCAGCTTTCCGGCCAGGGTGCGCGCGCCGCGTCGGCGCTCGTAGCGGCGCTGCTCGCCGCGGGCACGCTTCTCTTCCAGCTCGCGATGATGCTGATTGCCCTGTTCTTCCTCCTCATCCAGGGACGCTCGCTTCTCGCCTGGGTCGACGCGACCTCGCCGCTGCGCGCCGGCCAGACCCAGGAGCTCGTGCGCGAGGTGGGCAACGTGTCCCATGCGGTGATCATCTCGAGCCTCGTCACCGCCGCGGTGCAGGCGGCCACCGCGCTCGTAGGCTATCTCATCGCCGGCGTCCCACATCCCCTGTTCTTCACCTTCGTCACCTTCCTGGTGGCGATCGTGCCCGCCATCGGCGCCGGCCTCGTGGTGCTGTTCGCCGCTCTGCTCCTGCTGCTGGCCGGGCATCCGTACATGAGCGCGTTCCTCGCCGCGTGGGGCGTGGTCGTCGTGAGCCTGATCGACAACGTCGTGCGTCCCTATCTCATCAAGGACGAGGTGGAGATGGGCGGCGCGGTGGTGTTTTTCGCCCTCGTGGGCGGCCTGCTCGCCTTCGGGGCGATCGGCCTGCTGCTCGGGCCCCTGGCCGTGGCGCTCTTCCTCGCCCTGGTGCGCATGTACCAGCGCGACTACCGCCCGGCCCGCTAGAGCGCCCAAGGCCGCCTGAGGTCCCGGACGGTCCCTAGCGTATGATCGGCGCCTTCGGTGCACGCAACGATCCTTCGACTGCTGATCCTTTGCCTCACGGCCGCGACCGCCGCGCTGTCGGACGCCGGCGCCGCCGCGCCGCCGGCGCAGCGCGCGCCCGTGGTGTACGTCGCGCCGATCGAGGGCATCATCGACCTCGGGCTTGCGCCGTTCGTGCAGCGCGTGCTCGATGAGGCGGCGGCCGCGGGCGCGGCCGCGGTGGTGCTGGAGATCAACACCTTCGGCGGGCGCGTCGACGCGGCGGTGCAGATCCGCGACGCCCTGCTCGGGGCCAAGGTGCCCACGCTCGCCTACGTCAACCGCCGCGCCATCTCGGCCGGGGCGCTGATCTCGCTGGCCGCGCAGCACCTCGCGATGGCACCGGCAAGCACCATCGGCGCGGCCACCCCCGTGCAGGCCGGCCAGCCGGGCGCGGGCGCGCAGCCGGTGGCGGAGAAGACGGTGTCCTACGTGCGCAAGGAGTTCCGCGCCACCGCCGAGGCGCGCAACCGGCCCGGCGCGATCGCCGAGGCGATGGTGGACGCCGAGATCGCCATCCGCGGCGTGACTGAAAAAGGCAAGCTCGTCACGCTCACCACCGACGAGGCGCTGAAGGCCAAGGTGGCCGAGATCCGCGCAGACACGCTGCAGGCGGCGCTCGAGCGCATCGGCATCAAGGACGCGGAGCTGCGCCGCGCGGCGCCGAACTGGGCGGAGAACCTGGTGCGCTTCCTCACCCACCCGATCCTCAGCTCGCTGCTCGTCACCATCGGCATGCTCGGCATCATCATCGAGCTGAGGAGCCCCGGCTTCGGCATCCCCGGCATCGTCGGCGTGGGCAGCCTCGCCGCCTTCTTCTGGGGGCACTGGCTGGTGGCGCTCGCCGGCTGGGGCGAGCTCCTGCTCGCGCTCGCGGGCGTGGTGCTCCTGCTGGTGGAGTTCTTCGTGATCCCGGGATTCGGCTTCGCCGGCATCCTCGGCATCGCCGCCCTGCTCTCGGCGCTCGTGATGAGCGTGGTCGGCAGCGGCGCGACGCCGGAATTCTGGCTCCTCGCCGCCACGCGCATGCTGGCCGCGCTCGCGGTCGCGCTGGTGGCGAGCTTCGTGCTGCTGCGCTTCATGCCGCGCACGCCGCTTGGCCGGCACATCATCCTGAAAAGCGAGCTCGGCTCGGACGTCGAATCGACGCCCGAGGGCGACCGTGCCTGGCTGGGCAAGCGCGGCACCACCCTCTCGCCGCTGCGCCCGGCCGGCTTCGCCGACATCGAGGGCCAGCGGGTCGACGTCGTCTCCGAGGGCGAGATGATGGATCCCGGCACGCCCGTGCTCGTCACGCGCGTCGACGGCAATCGCATCGTGGTTCGCCGCATCACCGACATCAACACCAAAACCAAGGAGGAAACATGACCGGCATGGAAACCGGCGTTACCGGCGTCTTCGGCATCCTGATCGTCGTCGTCGTCGCCATCTTCATCCTGCTGTACCTGGTGCCGATCCCGCTGTGGATCGCGGCCTGGGCCTCGGGCGCCTACGTGGGCCTCTTCACGCTGGTCGGCATGCGCCTTCGCCGCATCCCGCCGAATACCGTGGTCACGGCGCGCATCAGCGCGGTGAAGGCGGGGCTGGACCTGTCCATCAACGACCTCGAGGCGCACTACCTCGCCGGGGGCAACGTGGTGCGGCTGGTCAACGC
>DATLGR010000006.1:0-1816 GCA_035540415.1 Burkholderiales bacterium
CCTTCGCGCATCCGCGGGCTGGCCGGCGCATGCTGCATCTCGCTCGCGCGCGCCGCGTCGGGGAGAAGGCGCGCAGCCTCGCCCGCCGCGCGGGCGACAAGGTGCGGCAGGTCGCTCGCGGCGACGGCCGCGACCGGCCGCAGGCCAGCGACACGCGCGCAATGGGTGCATCGGCGGGCGCGCCGGCGGCCGGAGACTCCGGTGCGGCGCGCCGGGCGCGCATGGACGCCGCGTACGCCAACTGGCGCGCGCAGCAGGACGGCCAGCGCCGTTGAGCGGCGCGGCGCGCGCGCGCGGCGCAAGTTGACAACACCCCTCGGGGTGTTACGCTTGCCCGCGATGACGCCCGACGCGGTCCGCCCTGCCGTTGCCACACCCGCCGCCGAAGCGGCGCGCTATGCGCTGCTGCGCCGGCTGGCGCCTTCCATGCGCCACCACCTGGTGGTGAACCTGCAGCCGATCGGCATGGTCCACGAGATCATGGACCGCCGCCTGCGGGCGCCGGAGCCCAACCTCGCGGACGTGCACGACGGCGTGCACAAGATCAACAGCTACGCGCGCGCCGCTCTGGCGTCCTGCCTCGACGTGGTGACCTGGCTGGCGCCCGAAGGTGCCGCGCGCACCACCGCGGCGCAAGGCGTGAGCGAATGCCTGTCGCTGGTGCAGACCGGCTTCACCTTCCGCGGCTTCGCGCTGCGCGATGAAGTCGAGCCCGTGGCGGGCGAGGTTGGACGGGCCGCCTTCCGCCATGTCATTTCCGCCACGCTGCTGCACGTCACCGACGAGAACGCGCCGCCGGCGCAGATCGCCATTTCGGCGCGTGGCGAGGCGGGGGCGCTGGTCGTGACGGTCGCATGGACGCCGACCGAGGGCGAACAGGGCTTCGCCACCGCGCCGACCTACCGCCCGATCACGTGGGACGACGTGCAGGCGCTTGCCGCCGCCGATGCCGTGCAGGTCGCGCGCGAAGGCGACAGCATTCGCGTCAGCCTCCCCTGGGCGCTCGCCAGCGCCTGAGCCCCCGCGACATCCGCTGCACCAGCGCCGGCACCGGGCCGGGCAGTTCGCGCGCCAGGAAACCCAATGGAGCCGACTCCCGCGCGAGGGCGTGGCCCGCCGCCGCGTGCATGACGACACCCCAGGCGCAGGCCTGCTCCAGCGGCACCTGCCGCGCCGCGAAGCCGGCGACGAGGCCGGCGAGCACGTCGCCGGAGCCGGATGTCGCGAGCCCGGGATGGCGGCCGTCGTGGCGCCAGCCGCGGCCGTCGGGCGTCGCGATGAGTGTGGTCGCGCCCTTGAGCGCCACGACCGCATTCCAGCGCCGCGCCGCGTCCAGCACGATGCCCTCGGGGTCGGCGAGCACCTCGTCCTTCTCAACCTCGAGCAGGTGCGCCATTTCGCCCGCGTGCGGCGTCAGCAGCACGGGCTGCGCAAAGCGGCCAACGCGCTGCACGACATCCATGGCGCAGGCATCCAGCACGACCGGGACCTCGCGGCAGTGCTCGAGCACGCGGGCGATGAACGGCAGGTTGCCCTCCGGGTCCATCATGCCGGGGCCGATGAGCACGGCCGCGGCGCCGTCGAGCGTGCGCGCGAGGGCATCCACGCCGCCTGCCTCGAACGAGCCGGCCTCCTTCTCGTCCAGGGGGATCACGCGCGCTTCGGGGACGGCCTGCGCGAGCGCCGCCGCCACCGGGCGCGCGGTGGCGATCACCAGCTTGCCGGCGCCGGCGCGCAGCGCGGCGATGCCGGCGAGCTGCGCGGCGCCGGCGATCTCGCGGCTGCCGCCCACGACGACGACGCGCCCGCGCTCCTC
>DATLGR010000007.1:0-5691 GCA_035540415.1 Burkholderiales bacterium
AGCGCCGCGAGCTTTTCCGCCGCCTGCAGGCAGCCAATCCGCAGCCCACCACGGAGCTCGAGTACGGCACGCCGTTCGAGCTGCTGGTGGCGGTGGTGCTCTCGGCGCAGGCGACCGACAAGTCGGTGAACCTCGCCACGCGCAAGCTCTTTCCGGCCACGCCGCGCAAGATCGTGGAGCTCGGCGTCCCCGGCCTGGAGGAGCGCATCCGGACGATCGGCCTGTACCGCACCAAGGCGCGCAACGTGGTGGAGCTCGCGCGCCGGCTGCTCGAGGAGCACGGCGGCGAGGTGCCCGCCGAGCGCGAGGCGCTCGAGCGCCTTCCCGGGGTCGGCCGCAAGACGGCGAACGTGGTGCTCAATACGGCGTTCGGCCAGCCCACGGTCGCGGTCGACACCCACATCTTCCGTGTCGCCAACCGCACCGGCCTCGCGCCCGGCAAGGATGTGCTCGCCGTGGAGCAGAAGCTGCTCAAGCTCACGCCGCCCGAGTATCTGAAGAACGCGCACCATTGGCTCATCCTGCATGGGCGCTACGTGTGCCTCGCGCGCAAGCCCGGCTGCCCGAAATGCCCGATCCGCGACCTGTGCGAGTTCCGCGGGAAGACGCGGGATGTTTAATCCGACCCGCGACGAGGTGCGCGACCTGTTCTGCGGCGCCTGGCGTCGCTACCGGGATGGCCGCCCGCTCGCCGGGATCGAGGCGCTCGCGCTGGAGGTGGTCCTTGCCCACCCGGAATACCATGTGCTGCTCGAGGACCCGGAGAGCGCGCGGGGGCGCGATTTCGCCGGCGAGTCCAATCCCTTTCTGCACATGAGCCTGCACCTCGCGCTCGAGGAGCAGCTCTCGATCGACCAGCCGCCCGGCATCCGCGCGCACTGGCAGGCGCTGCTCGCGCGCACCGGCGAGCGCCACGACGCGCTGCACGAAGCGCTGGAGTGCCTCGCCGAGACGGTGTGGCGCGCGCAGCGCGACGGCGCGCCGCCCGACGCCGCCGCCTACCTCGAATGCCTCGCGCGAAGGGCGCGCACCTAAGCCGACGGGCGCGCACCTAAGCCGACGGGCGCGCACTTAAGCCGGGCGGACTAGGTCCGCGCCGCCGTGCGCCCGCAGGCCGCGGCGCATCATGCCGGCAAACGACCTCGGAGACGCGCATGAGATCCGTGCTGGCCGTGCTCGCCGCACTCGCACTCGCCTGGCCCCTGCCCGCCGCTGCCCACGCGCTCTCCGAGACGGTCCTGCTGGTGGCCAAGCGCCAGCTGCAGGACCGCTACTACGGCGCGACGATCCTGGTGGCGCGGCCGATCGGACAGGACCAGCACATCGGCTTCATCCTCAACCGGCCCACCAAGGTGACGCTGGGCCAGCTCTTTCCGCAGCACGGCCCGTCGAAGAAGGTGCCCGATCCGGTGTACGCCGGCGGCCCGGTGAGTCCCGAGGTGATCTTCGCGTTGGTGCAGACGCCGCGCCATCCCGGCGGGCGCTCGGTGCGCCTGGCGCCGGGACTGTTCGCGGTGTTCGACAGTCACGTGGTCGATGCCGTCATCGAGTCCCAGGCGAACCGGGCGCGCTTCCTCGCGGGGCTGGTCGCCTGGCGCGCGGGCGAGCTGCGCGAGGAGGTGCGCCGCGGCGCCTGGTTCGTCATGGAGGCGGACCCGGCGCTCGTGATGCGCAAGCCCGAGGGGCTGTGGGAGGAGCTGGTGCAGTCCCAGGAATTCCGCGTCAACGGAATCTGACGCCGAGCAGCCGCGCCGCCGCCTCGCGGTGGATCGCCGCGGCCTGCACCAGCTCGTCCACGCGCACGAACTCGTTGGGCACGTGGCTGTCGGCGCCGTCGCCCGGGCCGGTCACCAGCATCTCGATGCCGTCGCGCGCGAAATAGCGCGCATCGCTCGCCCCCACCACGTTGAGCGGCTCGGGCTCACGCCCGGTGACGGCCCGGATCGCCTCGAGGAACGCGGCGCTTCCGCGGCCGCCCTCGCGCGCGCGAAAGCCCGGCGTGCCCGTGAGGAGCTCGACCTGGGCCGCGCCCGCGCGCTCGCAGGCCTCGCGGAGCGCCCGCTGGACCGCATCGAAGTCGTCCTCGGGCAGCAGCCGCGCGTCGATCTCGATGGTGCACAGGTCCGGCACCACGTTGATGTTCTCGCCGCCGCGGATGCGCCCGACGCTGACCGTGGCCTGCTGTCCGCTCGGCGAGCGCCGCGCCGGCAGCCGCGACAGCGCTTCGATCACCCGCATCATCTTCAGGATCGCCGAGTCCCCGGTGTGCGGGGCGCCGGCGTGCGCCGCCTTGCCGCGCGTGGTGGCCCGCAGCCACATCACCCCGCGCTCCTCCAGCACCAGCCGGTTGCGCGTGGGCGCCGCGACCACCAGGAGGTCGGGCCGGACCAGGCCCCGCTCGCGCAGGTGCGCGAGCCCCGCCGGGCCGAGGTTCTCCTCGTCGCCGACGAAGGTGAACACGACTTCGCCCCGCGTCGGCCCGCCCGCCTGCGCGATCGCTCGCGCCAGCCACAGGTGCACCGCCATCGAGGCCTTGCAGTTGGCCGCGCCCAGGCCGTGAATGCGGTCTTCCACCACGGTCGCGGCGAAAGGATCGGTGCGCCACGCCGCGCGCTCGCCGGCATCGACCGTGTCGGCGTGGGCGTTGAACACCACCGAAGGCCCGCCGGAGCCGAGCGCGGCCACCACGTTGGCCACGCCGGGGGCGCCTTCGACGGTCCGCGTGCGATAGCCCAGGGCCGCGAGCTGCTGGGCGCAATAGGCCGCGATGCGCGTGGTGTCGCCCGGCGGCGTGGTCGAAGGAATGGCGACGAGATCGCGAAGCAGCGCGAGCAGCGCTTCGCGCATCAGCCGACCTTCCGCATCGCCCCGGGCGCGGCCGTGACCGCCGCGGTGGTCTTGTCGAGGTTCCGCGGCGCCGGCGCCGGCATCGCCTGGCGCGCCGGACGCCCCCAGCCGGGCTCGGCGACGAGGCGCCCGCCTTCCATCACGATCTTTCCCCGGACGAGCGTCAGGACCGGGCCGCCCTGCACGCGCCGGCCGTGCCACGGCGAGATCTTGCTCTTGGAGAAAAGCTGCGACTGGTCGATGGACCACTCGCGCTTGAGATCCACGAGCGCGATGTCGGCATCGGCCCCGGGCTGGATCACGCCCTTGCGCGGAAACAGGCCCCAGGCCCTGGCCGGGTTGACGCACGCCCAGCGCACGTAGTCGGAAAGCGTCATGCGGCCGCGGTTCACTTCGGTGAGCATGAGCGGCATCTGCGTCTCGACGCCCGGGAACCCGCAGTCGCACTGCCACACGCTCGCGCGCGTCTTCTCCTCGGGCAGGTGCGGCGCGTGGTCGGTGGCGATCATGTCGACCACGCCCTCGCGCAGCGCCTGCCACAGCGGCTCCTGGTGCCCGGGATCGCGGATGGGCGGATTCACGCGCAGTACGTTGCCGAGCTTGCGGTGGTCGTCGGTGCTGAGGAGCAGGTACTGCGGGCAGGTTTCGACGGTCACATCCACGCCGCGGCGCTTGGCGTCGCGCAGCACGTAGAGGGCATCCTTCGAGCTCTTGTGGGCGATGTGCAGCCGCGCGCCGGTCCATTCGGCGAAGATCACCGCGCGCGACACCGCCTCGATGGCGCACACCTCGGGCCGCGCCGCGAGGTGCGCGAGGGGATCCGTGCGCCCGGCCGCCTCGAGCTTCGCCTGGCGGCGCGCCATGATGGAGGCGTTCTCGGCGTGCACCGTGCAGCGCATGCCGCGCCGCGCCAGGATCTCGAAGCCCTCCAGCATCGCCCCGTCGGAGGGTGCCGGGAGGTCGCCGAAGGTATTGCCCATGAAGCACTTGAAGCCCGACACCCCCGCATCGATCAACGCGTCCAGCTCGCCCAGGTTGTTCTCGTCGAGAAGGCCGTAGATGCCGTAGTCGACGTAGGCCTGGCGCGCGGCGATGTCCTGCTTCAGCTTGAGCGCCGCCACCGTGCCGGTCGGCGGGCGCGTGTTGGGCATCTCGAGCACCGTGGTCACGCCGCCGCGCGCGGCGGCGCCGGTGCCGGTCTGCCAGTCCTCCTTGTAGTCGTAGCCCGGCGAGCGGAAGTGGACATGGCTGTCGATCGCGCCCGGCAGCACGTACTTGCCCGCCGCGTCGATCACCTTCCTTCCGGCGAGGCCTTCGCCCACCGCGACGATCTTCTCGCCCGTGATGGCCACGTCGGCGGCGAATACCGCGTCCGCGCTCACCACCTGCCCGCCGCGAATGAGGATGTCGGCTTCCATGTCGTCGCCTCCTAGATGACCCAGCCGCCGTCGACGGCGATGTCCTGCCCCGTGATCTGGCGCGAGGCGTCGCTCGCGAAAAACAGCACCGCGTTCGCCACGTCCTCGTCGGTGGACACGCGCTTGAGCGCGTATTCCTCGGCGTGGCGGCGCATGGCCTGCTCGACGCTGATGTCCAGGCGCTTCGCCATCTCCTCGCACACCTTGCGAAAGCGCGGCCCGTCGACCATGCCCGGGCAGACATTGTTGACGTTCACGTTGTAGGGCCCCAGCTCCAGCGCGAACGCCTTGGTGATGCCGCGCAGGCCCCACTTGGAGGCCGAGTACGCCATGCGCAGCGCGCGGCCGCGCAGGCCGAAGGTGCCGCCGATGTTGACGATCTTGCCCGCGCGCTGCTTCTGCATCACCGGGGTCACCGCCCGCATGGTGAGAAAGCAGCCCTTCATGTTGAGCTCCACCACCTCGTCGAACTGCTCGGGCGAGGTGTCCCAGGCCGCCGTCTCGATCGGGCCGCGGCCGCCGGCGACATTGACGAGGATGTCGATGCGCCCGCCGAAGGCCTCGAGCGCCTGCGCGAGCATTCGCTCGACCTGCGCCGCGTCGGTGACGTCGCAGCGCACGGTGAGCACCTTGCGGCCCAGCGCCTTCGCCTCCTTCGCCACCGGCGCGATCGCGTCCAGGTCGCGCCCGGCGAGCGCGAGGTCCACCCCTTCGCGCGCCAAGGCGAGCGTGATCGCCGCCCCCATGCCCTTGGCCGGGCCGGTGACGATGGCGGTCTTTCCTTCCAGTTGCAGATTCATCCCGATATTATCCATGCCCCGATGGACCTCGCCTTCGAGCGGCTGCTTTGCAGGCCCGAGGCGCGCGCCAAGCGCGCGCGGCGCCTGGTGGTGGAAGGCAACCGCATCCGGCGCCTCGAGGCGGCGGCGCCCGGCGAGGGCGCCGGGCTGCTCGCGATGCCGGCCCTCGCCAATGCGCACGACCACGCCCGCGCGGTGAAGCCGATCGCGCTGGGGGCGGTGGACCAGCCGCTGGAGCTGTGGCTCGCCGCCATCACCGGTGCGCCCCGCGTGGATCCGTACGTCGCCGCGGCGGTTGCGCTCGGGCGCTCGGCGCTCGGCGGCGCCGGGGCGGTGATGACGCACTACATGCGGCCCCAGGGCGGCATGCCGCTCGCCGAGGAGGCGCGAGCGGTGGCGCGCGCGGCGCAGGACGTCGGCGTGCGCCTCGGCTTCGCGGTGGCGCTGCGCGATCGGCACTGGCTCGCCTACGGTGGCGACGCACGCATCCTCGACTCCCTGCAGCCCGCCGAGCGCGAGGCGGTGCGCGCGCGCCTTGCGCCGCGCGCGGCGCCGCCGGCCGAGCAGGTTGCACTGGTCGACGAGATCGCCGCGGCCGTCGAGTCGCCGCTCGTCCAGGTGCAGTT
>DATLGR010000008.1:0-1551 GCA_035540415.1 Burkholderiales bacterium
GCTCGCCGGAGGTCGAGTTCCTGATCGAGACCCGTGACCGCACGCACACCGACGCCCTGCTCGAGGCGCTGCGGGCGAACGGGGTCAGAACAACGTTATTCTGACGAGGTCCGGATCCGCGTCGCGCGCGGCGCGGAAGCCGAAGCTCGCCGCCAGGCGCAGCATCGTGCGGTTTCCGGCGCGCACCAGGCCGTGGAGCCGCGGCACGCGCTGGCGCGCGGCCTGCGCGACGAGGCGCTGCAGGAGGCGGCGGCCGAGCCCGCTGCCCTGCCAGGCGTCGGCCACCACCACGCCGAGCTCGCCGGCCTCGCACTCGGCGATGCCGAGGAGCGTCCCGTGCGCATCGAACGCGCCGAGGTTGAGGCGTTGCGGCGCGGTGATTCGCTCGAGCTCGCGGTCGCTCAGCTCGTTGATCGCCGAGAAATAGCGCTCGCGCCGCGACTGCAGGGACAGGCCGCGCACGAACTGCTGCACCTGCGCCGCGTCGCCACGCTCCAGCGGCCGGATGATGACGTCAGGCCGCATGGGCGAGCGGCTCCGAGCGCTTGCGCAGCGCCGCCGCGGAGCGGGTGAGCTGCAGCACGTCGCGCTGGGCGTGGCTGCCGCCGATGCAGTGCGCCACCGGCGGCAGCGCCCGCAGGCCCGCCTCGGCGGCGGCGAACTCGCCGCGCGCGTAGGCCGCGATCGCCCGGCACGCCGGCAGCCCCACGAGGCGCGTCATGGCGTAATTGCTGGTCCAGGCGCCCGCGATATGCCGCTCCTGTGCGGCGAGGAGCCGCGCTGCGCAGTCCCACCGGCCGGCGCCGGCGAAAGCCATCATGGCGTGCATGTCGTTGAAGGCGCAGTGCGCGTCTTCGGCGTAGGGTTCCCACCGCTCCGCCAGGGCCGCGAATCGATCCCCGACCGGCAGCGCCATGAGCCGAAGCCGCCACAGCAGCGCCGAGGCGTCGATCAGCTCCGAGACCCCGGCGCCCTGGAGTCGCCGGTCGAAGATGGCGAGCGCCGGGTCCGCCTGCCCGAGCTCGACGTGATAGAGCGCGAGGTGCCACCACTGGTGCGTCGAGGCGCCGCCCTCGCCGGTCCACCAGCGGCTGCGCTCGCCCATCCAGCGCACGCCTTCGCGGAAGCGGCCCTGCATCTCCAGGACGTGCGCCACCGCATGGTGCGCGCGCAGGTCGCGCGGCTCGAGCTCGAGCGCCCGGCGCGCGAGCGCCTCGGCCTCGTCGTAGTGCCCGCATTCCTCCAGCGCGAAGGCGCGCATCGCCAGCACCGCGTGGTGCTCCGGCCAGGCCGCGTGGGCGAGCGCGGTGCGCGCCTCCAGCCCCTGGAAATTGGCCAGGAAGAGGTCGTACGCCTGCGCCACCGCGAGCGCCAGCAGGTCGCGCGGGTTCTGCCGGACGATGCCGTCATAGAGGCGGCCGGCGCGCGCATAGTCGCCGCCGAGCGCCGCGCCGATCGCCGCGACGTGCGCCCTCTCGGACAGCGACAGGGCTTCTTCGCGCAGCGCCTCGTAGACCGGGCGCGCCGCCTCGTAGTCGCGCACGTCGCGGC
>DATLGR010000009.1:0-2103 GCA_035540415.1 Burkholderiales bacterium
CAGCACGTAGCGCGTGAACACGCCGAGCAGCACCACGAGCGCCATCTGAAGCGTAAGGTAGGCCACCGCCCACGACGTGAGCGTGACGATGGCCCCGTCCACGCGCTGCAGCGTGCTCATTCGGCGCGATGCCGGGCCGCGCCGCGCGCGGCCCGCCGGCTACATCCGGGCGAGCTCTTTTTCGGCCTGCTCGACCGCCTGCAGCGCGCCGTCGACCCAGTCGTTGCCGATTTCCTTGCGCACGAGCTGCTCGGCGGGCGGGCGCCCGAGCGAGCGGAAGCGGTCGAACTCCTGCGCCGTGGGCGTGTACACCTGGATGCCGCGCTTCTTCAGGTTCTCCACCGCCGAGCGCTCGAGGAGATAGGCCTGCGAGCGTCCGATGGTGGTGGCGAGCTGGGCGCTCGAGGCCACCAGGCGGCGCAGCTCCGGCGACAGGCCCTGGAAGAACTTCTCGTTGATCATCGCCGTGTGGATGCTGTAGAGGTGGCGGTTCAGCGTCAGGAACTTCTGCTGCTCGTAGAACTTCATGGCGTAGAACAGCCCCGGCGGGTTCTCCATGCCGTCGACCACGCGCTGCTGCAGCGCGGTGTACACCTCGGTCCAGGAAATCGGCGTCGGGTTCGCGCCGAGCGCGCGGATCATCGCCATGTGCACCGCGTTCTCACCGGTGCGGATCTTCATGCCTTTCAGGTCCTCCGGCGAGCGGATGACCTGCTTGCTGTTGAACAGGCTGCGAAAGCCGCTTTCGATGTGGCCCACGACGCGCACGCCGGTGGCCTTGCGGAACTCCTCGTTGTAGCGCTGGCCGAAGGGCCCGTCGAGCACCTTCCAGGCCACCTCGGAGGAGCTGAAGAGGAACGGCATGCCGAACACCAGCGCCGGCTTGAAGAAGAACGGCTGCGTGATCTCGCTCACCAGGCACATCTGGTTGATGCCGGTCTGCACGCGCTCGAGCTGCTGGCGCTCGTTGCCGGCGGTGTTGTTGCCCAGGATGCGCACCTCGAGCTTGCCGCCGGAGCCGCTTTCCACCGCCTCCTTGAACACGATCGCCCAGGCGTGCTGCCCGGATTCCATCGCCTCGGGCATGCCATGGCTCAAACGGATGACCGTCTGCGCCTGCGCCGCGCTGACGCACAGCAGGCCGGCAAGCACCGCACCGGCAAAGCGAACCACTTGCGCTTTCATCGCTCCTCTCCTCTTCATCGTGGGATCACAGGTCAATATCATGGGATCATGAACTCGTCACGTCAGGCCAACCCCTCTGCGGAGCGACCGCCATGCTGAAAAAGTTGAATCCCGCCGCCATTCGCGCGCCCCTGGGCGCCTACACGCACGGCATCGAGGTCCCGCCGGGCGCGCGCGTGCTGCACGTGTCGGGCCAGGTGGGCGTGCAGCCCGACGGCTCGGTGCCCCCCGGCATCGAGGAGCAGCTCGCCTGCGCCTGGCAGAACCTTCTCGCCATCCTCGCCGCGGCCGACATGACGGCCGCCGACATCGTGAAGGTCACGACCTATCTCACGCGCGAGGAGGATTTCAAGGTTCATCCGCGGATCCGCGCCCGGTTCCTGGGCGAGGCGCGCCCGAGCGCCACGGCGGTGTGCGTGCGCGCGCTGGCGGCGCCCGAGTTTCTCTGCGAGATCGAAGTCATCGCCGCCCGGGCCTAGCCGCGTTTGACCACGCCGAGGGTGCTGCCGCCGTCGGCCGGAATCACCGCGCCGGTGATCCACTGCGCCTGCGGCGAGACGAGAAAGGCGACGAGCTCGGCGATGTCCTCGGGCTCGCCCACCCGTCCGAGCGGATATTCCGCCGCGCGCTTCTCGAGCATCGCCTCGTAGCGCTCGGCGCTCATGCCGGCACTCGTCCAGATGTCGCTGCGCACGAGCGAAGGCGCGATGCAGTTGACGCGCACGCCGTGCGGGCCGAGCTCGAACGCAGCCGCGCGCGTGAAGCCCTCCACCCCGGCCTTGGCCGCCGCATAGGCGGCGACGCCCGCGATGGGGCGCCGCGCGAGACCGCTGCTAAGGTTGACCACGGCGCCGCGCGCGGCCTTGAGCAGCGGCACGAACGCCCGGGTCGCGAGCAAGGTGCCTTCGAGATTGGCCG
>DATLGR010000010.1:0-3330 GCA_035540415.1 Burkholderiales bacterium
GGCTCGCGCCGTTGAGGAGGCTGTCGCTCACGGCGCGAGCCTCATCTGATGGAACAGCGCGGCGCGCAGCGCGCTGCCCGCACGGCTCACCTCGCCGATGATGGAGAAGTGCTTCGCGCCGGGAACCTCGAGATAGACGAGGGGAAAGCCGCGCCGCACCCAGGCGGCGGCGTACTCGCGCGCCTGGCCGCGGAACTCGTGCGACTCGCCGGCGCCGACCGCCACGATGAGCGGCGCCCCGGTGTCGGGGAGCTGGTGGATGGGGCTCGCCGCCGCCGCGCCCGCCGCGTCAAGCCGCAGCGCGTCCCTGAGGAAGGCAAGCTCGCGCAGCGGCTCGAGCGTGTAGAGGCCGCTGATGGCGCAGCCGCCCGCGATCACATCGGCGGGTACGCCGAGCCGCGCCTGCCAGCCGCCGGCCATCAGCATGCCGACGAGGTGGCCGCCGGCCGAATTGCCGCAGACGTGGATGCGGCGCGGATCGCCGCCGAAGCTCGCGGCGTTCTTCCAGATCCACGCCACGCCCGCGCGCACCGCGGCGATCAGCCGCTCGAGCGTGACGGCGGGCAGGAGCGGATATTCCAGCGCGACGAAGTGCGCGCCGGCGTCGCAGTAGGCGGGCGCGAGGAAGGCGCGCGACTCCTTGGTGCCGCCCTTCCAGTAGCCGCCGTGAATGAACACGAGGATCGGCGCCTCGCGCCGCTCGGCGAGATAGATGTCCATGGTCTCGCCGGGCAGCGCGCCGTAGGCGACGTCGAGCAGGGCGCGGTGGCTCGCGCGCACCGGCTCGCTCTCGCGCTCGTAGCGGCGCACGTGCTCGAGCTCGCCGAGCTTCGCCGGGTCGGTCTCGTAGCTCATCGCGCGGGCAGGCCGAGGAGGTCCGCCGCCTGCGCGGGCGAGGCCACGGCGCGGCCGCAGGCGCGCGCGAGCGCCGCCACCTCGGCCACGAGCTCCGCGTTCGCCGGACGCGCCTCGCCGGCGTAGTCCTCGAGGCCGGCGCGCACGTGCCCGCCGCGCTCGAGCGCAAGGCGCGCAAGGCCGCTCCGCACCACGCAGCCGCCGAGCACCGCCACCGCCCAGGGCAGGGCCGAGCCCTCTAGGAGCTCGAGGTACGCGTCGAGCGCCTTGCGCGTGGGCGGCAGGCCGAAGGTGACCGGGCTGCGGCGGCCGTCGAGGAAGTTGTAAGGGCCGCCGAAATAGAGCTTCACCAGCGCCCCCGGCGGCAGGCGGCCGGCGCGCTCGTAGGCGAGCACCGTACGCAGGAACCCCGGCTCGTACACCGCGAGCGAGGGACCGAGCCGGCACTCGCGCGCGAGCGCCAGCACGGCGGCAATGTCCTCGAAGCTCGTGCGATACACGTACGAGCCCGGCCCGGGCAGCCCGTCCTCGCCGTGCGTGCCGAGGTTCACCGAGCCCGGATCGACCGTGCACATGCGCATGCCGGCGCCCGCGAGCGCGCGGTAGTGGCCGAAGCGCTCCTGGGGCGTCTCGCCGCTGGCGATGGTTCCATAGAGGATGGCTGGGCGCTTCGCCGCGAGCACCGGCGCCCAGCCCTCGAGGTAGCGCTTCACCGCCGCCTCGCCGCGCAGCGCGTAGCTGTCGACATGGCTGTGCACGATCGCCGCCCCCGCCTCCAGGCACGCCAGCGCGTCGGCGGCAATCTCCTCCGGCGCCACCGGCACGCGGGGATTTCGCGCCTTCGGCGTGATGCCGTTCAGCGCCGCCTCGATGACGAGCGGCGTCACGCGCTCAGGGCGCTTTCGGCCGGCGCTGCGCGATTAGGCTGCAATCTGCTCGAACGAGAGCTCAGAAATGCCGGCGCGCTGCGAGGCATGCTCGACCGTGATTGAGCAGATGTTGCCGTTGGCGTCCACATCCAGCGTGGTGTTCTCGTCGAGATCGCGTGTCTCCGCAACGGGCGCATCCTTGAACTCGATGAGCAGCGTGTCGGTGTCCTTGAAGTAGCGGATTCTCATGGCTCGAGTCGATGCATTGTGAACCGTTTCCGAGCCCCCGAGAAGGACCCTCCCGAGATAACGGGACTCCCGACAGCGAATCCTTGAGCCAAGCGCATCATGCGTGGCGTCGGTACCCCGAGGCATTCCGCCGGCGTCCGAACAGGCGTAGATTGATTTCCCCGCCGCCGCCGGCGGCGGCTCAACCCTCCGGAGGCAATCCATGGCCATCAACGTCAGCCTCGTCAACTTCACCGAGCAGGGCATCCGCAACGTCAAGGACTCGCCGCAGCGCGCGAAAGCCTTCCGCGACCTGTGCCAGAAGCACGGCGTCGCCGTGCGCGACATGTACTGGACGATCGGCGCCTACGACATGGTGGTGATCACCGACGGCCCCGAGGAGGCCCTCAACCTCGTCCTCCTCGCCACCGCGCGCCTCGGCAACGTGCGCACCCAGTCCATGCGCGCGATGGATCAGGAAGCCTGGCAGCGCCTCGTCGAAAAGCTCGGCTGACCCTCCGGGTCAGGGGAAGAGGTCAGGGCTCCGGGTCGAAGCATCGACCCGGGGCCTAGGCAGAATCTTTTTAGACGGAAGCATCCTTGTAGGCCTTTAGCACTGCATTGATACGCGTTTGATATCCCGGTCCCTGCGCCTTAAACCACTCGAGAACGTCGGCGTCGACACGGAGCGATATGGACGTCTTGCCAGATGCGGGCTTGAGTCCTTGACGAGCAATGCCGCGGACAATGTGCTTTACATCCGCTTCTGGATGCTCGGCGGTGCGCTTAATGTCTCTGTCTTTCATTCCTCGCACCCGCGCCCAATCGGTCTTAGAGGTTCTCGAAGAGGATCGTCGTTTCACGCTTTGTTGCCTTTCGGAAGGAGATAACGTGGATGCGATCCTTCGTTTCCGTGTGGACGATTGAGACAGGGATACCCTCCAGAAGCCCGAGGGTCACGAACCGTTGCTCGTCGTACCGAAAGCGGTCGTCTTCGTAGGTAAACGTAGCTCCTTCGAGCACGCGCCTTGCATCCACAAAGTCGAACCCGTGGTCCTTCAGGTTGCGCTTGCGCTTAACCTCGTCCCACGTAAACCGCATGCGCCAGTGTATATTCGTAATGTATATACGTCAAGGCGCTCGGTTCGCCTGCTGTCTAACGTTCGCGTTGAGCGGCGCGGTGAAGCGCGCAGCGCTCAACCGCGCCTGCCTCGAACGCGCCCTGGCGCTTTTCACGCTAGGGAATCTCTGAATTAGTCCCCTGTTTACTTGTCGGAGAAGAAGCGGCACCCTCATCGAACAAGAACAGGGGACGGAGATGAAGAATAACCAGATGACGCTGGGCGGCACCGGGTTCGAGAAGTTCAGGAAGACAACG
>DATLGR010000011.1:0-2387 GCA_035540415.1 Burkholderiales bacterium
GGTGGGGAGCCCTTGCGCGTCGCCGTCGATAGAATGGCGGCGCGAAGATTAAGGTTTCCTTAAGACCCGGCCCGCGCCTGCGTTTCTACGGCACGGCAGCTCCTAGCCCACCTGCATCGGCACGAAGAGCGTCGCTTCGCCGCGCCGCACGAGGAGCGCGAGCTTCTCGCCGGGCTTGCGGCCCTCCATGAGCTTGTTGAATTCCTCGAGGCTCTGGAAGCGCTCGCGGTCCACGCCCACGATGACATCGCCGGGCAGAATGGTGCTGCGCGCGGCGGTCTTCTCCACATCCATCACGCGAAGGCCGTAGTCCACGCCGAGCTGCTTGCGCTCCTGCGGCGTGAGCTCGCGCACCGACAGCCCGAGGCGCCCGGGCTGCAGCCCCGGCTCGGCGGCCGGCTTGGTGGCGCCGACGGCCGCGGTCTCGGGCATCTCGCCGACCGTCGCCGCGATCGTCTCGCGCTTGCCCTGGCGCCACACCACGAGCTTGCCCGGCGATCCAGGCTTGGCCTGCGCCACCAGGCGCGGCAGCTCGTTCGGCTGCTCGATCGGCTGGCCGTTGAATTCGAGGATCACATCGCCCACCTGCAGGCCTGCCTTCTGCGCCGGCGAGCCCGGCTCGACGCTGACCACCACCACGCCTTCGGTCGTGTCGAGGCCGAAGGACTGGGCGAGCTCGCGCGTCAGGTGCTGGATGCCGATGCCCAGGCGCCCGCGCGTGACGCGCCCGGTCTCGCGCAGCTGGCGCGCGACGTCGAGGGCGACGTCGATCGGGATGGCGAAGGAAACCCCCATGAAGCCGCCGGTGCGGCTGTAGATCATCGAGTTGATGCCGACGACCTCGCCCGCGAGGTTGAGGAGCGGCCCGCCCGAGTTGCCGGGATTGACGGCGACATCGGTCTGGATGAACGGCACGTAGGTGCCCGCCGGAAGCGCGCGGTCGGTCGCGCTCACGATGCCGGCGGTGATGGTGTTGGCGAAGCCGAACGGCGAGCCGATCGCCGCCACCCACTGGCCGGGCTCGACGTCGGCCGCCTTGCCGAGCGTGGCCACTGGCAGCCCGGTCTCCTCGACCTTGAGGAGCGCGATGTCGGTCTGCTCGTCCGCGCCCACCACGCGCGCGGTGAACTCGCGCTTCGCATCGGCCATGCGAACGGTCACCTCGGAGGCGTCCGCGACGACATGCGCGTTGGTCAGGATGTAGCCGTCCTCGCTGATGATGAAACCCGAGCCCACGCCCTGCGCCTGGCGCGGCCCGGGCATGCCGCGCTCGGGCAGCTCGGGAATGAAGCGCCGGAAGAAATCGAAGAACGGATCCTCCTGCAGCTGCGGCGGCAGGCCCGCCCGCGGCCCCACCTCGCGGGTCGTGATGATGTTCACCACCGCCGGGCCCTGCTTGCGCACGAGGTCCGTGAAGTCAGGAAGCGACCGGGCTGCTTGCGGCTGTGCCTGCGCCTGCGGCGAGCCCGACGGCGCGCCGGTCAGGGCGAGACAGATCAGGAAGGTGATGGCGGGTTTCATGCCCGCGCGCATGCAAGAGCCGCGCCCTCCCTCTTAAGAAGACCTTAAGCATGGACGGGGTACGCTGATGCCGACTTCATCGAGAGGAGCGCGCATGAACGGCCACCGCACGATTCCCACGGCGCTGCGGGTACAGAAGTATCTTGGCGGCCTTCGCTATCCGGCGAGCAAGTCGGACGTTCTGGCGCGGGCGCGGCAGCGCGGCGCGGAGGTCGACGAGCAGGTGATGCTGGCGCTCCTCGGCTTGCCCGAGCGCGCCTACGATAGCCCCATTACGCTGTCGTGCGAGGTCGGCCGCCAGGCCGAAGCCGCCGCGCGCTCCCGCAAGGCCGCGTAGCCCCGCAAGCCCGCTTCAGCGCAGCCGAAGGTTGTTCTGCACGGCCTGCACGCCTTGCACGCGGCGGGCGGCCTCCTCGGCGGCGCGCAGCGCGTGCTCGTCGGGCACGAATCCCGACAGCTGCACCCGGCCACCTTCGGTCTGCACCTCCACCCCGCTGAGCGGCACGCCCGGCTGCTCGAACAGCGCGCGCTTGACGCGCGTGGTGATGAGGCCGTCCTCGTAGGGATCGGCGGCGCGCTGCTCCGGCGCCGCGGCGCAGGCGGCGAGCACAAGGCAGGCGATGGCGGCGGCGGTGGCTCTAGCGGGTCTCGGCATCGTGCTCCTCTTCCTCGTCTTCGCGCGTCACGGTCACGGCGGCATCGCGCGCCTCGGGTTGCGGCGCGGGCTCGACCTGGCGCGGCACGCTGACCTGACCGGCGTCGACCTGAGGGTCGGAATAGCTCGCGGCAGTGACCGCGAAGATCGCGCTCGCGAGGGCCAAGGCTCCGGTGGCAAACGCCATGGCGTTACCTTACCCCTGTCGCCG
>DATLGR010000012.1:0-4336 GCA_035540415.1 Burkholderiales bacterium
GCCGACATCCAGGAGGAGCTCGCGCGGCTCGCGGCCAAGTTCTCGGAGAACCTGCTCGACGCCACGAACGCCTTTTCGATCGTCGTGGGCGAAGAGCGCATCGCCGGCATTCCCTCCGACGTGCTGCACGCCGCGCGCGAGGCCGCCGAGCGCGACGGCAAGCAGGGCTGGAAGTTCACGCTGCATGCACCCTCGTACCTGCCGGTGATGCAGTATGCGCAGGACCGCCGGCTGCGCGAGACGCTCTATCGCGAAAGCGCCACGCGCGCCTCGGAGTTCGGCCCCCCGCACTGGGACAATACCGCGCTCATCGAGCGCATCGTGGCCCTGCGCCGCGAGGTCGCGCAGCTCCTCGGCTACAGCAACTACGCCGAGGTGTCGCTCGCGCCGAAGATGGCCGAGACGCCGGCGCAGGTGCTCGCCTTCCTCGATGATCTCGCGCGCCATGCGCGGCCCTTCGCCGAGAAGGATGCCGCGGAGCTGCGCGAGTTCGCGCGCCGCGCGCTGGGCCTGGAGTCGCTCGAAGCCTGGGACGTGGCCTTCGCCTCGGAAAAGCTGCGCGCGGAGCGCTATGCGTTTTCCGACCACGAGGTGAAGCAGTACTTCCCCGAGGACGCGGTGCTGGCGGGGCTCTTCCGCGTGGCGCAGGCGCTCTACGAGATCGAGATCTCGCCCGCGGCCGCTCCCGTGTGGCACGACGACGTGCGCTTCTTCGCCATCCGCGACGCCGCCGGCGCGACGATCGGGCACTTCTACCTGGATCTCTATGCGCGCGACACCAAGCGCGGCGGCGCCTGGATGGACGACGCCATCACGCGCCGGCGCAAGGGGCCGCAGATCCAGACGCCGGTGGCCTACCTCAACTGCAACTTCGCCCGGCCGCTGCGCACGCCCGCCGGGACCCAGCCGGCGCTCTTCACGCACGACGAAGTGCTCACGCTGTTCCACGAGTTCGGCCACGGGCTGCATCACCTGCTCACGCGGATCGAGGACCTCGGCGTCTCCGGCATCAACGGCGTCGAGTGGGACGCGGTGGAGCTGCCCAGCCAGTTCATGGAGAACTTCGCGTGGGAGTGGGATGTGCTGCGCGGCATGACGCGCCATGTCGCGACCGGCGAGCCGCTGCCGCGCGCGCTCTACGACAAGATGCTCGCGGCCAGGAACTTCCACAGCGGCCTCGCCATGCTGCGCCAGATCGAGTTCGCGGTGTTCGACATGCGGCTGCACTCCGACTTCGTGCCGGGCGAAGGCCGCAGCGCGCGCGAGCTGCTCGAGGAGGTGCGAAGCCGCATCGCGGTGCTGCGCCCCCCGGCCTACAACCGCTTTCCGAACAGCTTCTCGCATATCTTCGCCGGCGGCTACGCGGCCGGCTACTACAGCTACAAGTGGGCCGAGGTGCTTTCGGCCGATGCGTACTCGCTGTTCGAGGAAACGAGCGCCGACGGCGTGCTGAATCCGGCCGCCGGGCGCCGCTTTCTCGACGAGATCCTCGCGGTGGGCGGCAGCCGGCCGGCCGCGGAGTCGTTCCGCGCGTTCCGCGGGCGCGAGCCCCGGGTGGACGCGCTGCTGCGCCACAACGGGATGATTCCGGCGTAGGCGGGGTGGCGATGCGCATCGCCACCTGGAACGTCAACTCGCTGAAGGTCCGGCTTCCCCATCTCCTCGACTGGCTTGCCGAGGCGCAACCCGACGCCGCGTGTCTGCAGGAGACCAAGACCGAGGACGCCAACTTTCCGCGCGCCGAGCTGCGCGCCGCCGGCTACGAGGCGGTGTACTGCGGCCAGAAAGCCTACAATGGCGTGGCGATCCTCGCCCGTTCGGCGCCGACCGAGGTGCAACACGGCATCCCCCACTTTCCCGACGATCCCAAGCGCGTGATCGCCGCCACCGTAGACGACGTGCGCATCGTGTGCCTCTACGCGCCCAACGGCCAGGCCCCGGGCACCGACAAGTACGCGTACAAGCTGCGCTGGTACGCGGCGCTTGCGGCGTGGCTGCGCCAGGAGCTCGCGCGCCACCCGAGGCTCGCGGTGCTCGGCGACCTGAACGTCGCGCCGGAAGACCGCGACGTGCACGACCCCAAGCGCTGGGAAGGCCAGATCCACTGTTCGGCCCCCGAGCGGGCCGCGCTGCGCGAAGTGCTCGCGCTCGGCCTGGCCGACGCCTTTCGCCTGTTCGAGCAACCGGACAAGGAGTTCACCTGGTGGGACTACCGCCTGGCGGCGTTTCAGCGCAACTGGGGCCTGCGCATCGACCAGATCCTGCTATCGCCCGAGCTCGCGCGCCGCTGCGTCGGCTGCCGCATCGACAAGGGGCCGCGCCGGCGCGAGCGGCCTTCGGACCACGCGCCCGTGATCGCCGAGCTCGCCTAGGGCCATGGAACCGGCCGGCTCCATCGCCAGGCTCGGCTTCAAGAAGTGGTACGAGCGGCGCCTGATCGAGAGCCACGCCTGGCTGGTCACGGCGCTGCTGTCGGGGATCGTGGTGGCGATCTCGCTCGAGCTGACGCTGTTCACCCAGCCCTTCGTGGAGTGGGCCGGCAGCGCCGGCCTCGTGTTCTTCGGGGGCCTCATCGCGTGGCACGGCGTGCGCCGCTTCATGATCATCCTGTCGGAGGCGGAGCACTTCGCCGGCCAGTCCACCTGTGCGCGCTGCCGCGCCTACGCCGCGTTCAAGGTGACCGCGCAGTCGCCCCGGATGGCCGTTCGCTGCCGCAAGTGCGGCCACGAGTGGACGTTCGACTGAGCACCGCCGGCATCACCTCGCGCGCGAGCAGCGTCATCGAGCGCTCCACCAGCGCCGGGTCGAGGGCGCCGAAGTTGTGCATCGTCGCCACGTGCCGGATCCCCATGCCGTGCAGGGCGCAGAGCTTCTCGCACACCGTCTCCACCGCGCCGAAGAGATGAATGCCGTTGGCGAGGATGTCCTCGTACACGTGCTTCCTCGCGTACAGGCGCGTGTCGACGTACAGATCGTAGGCGTCCTTCGCCTGCGCCTTCGCCTCCGCGTCGCTGCGCGCGACGTGGGTGTGCAGGGTGAAGACGTGGTCGTCGTCGTCCTCGGGTAGGCCGGCCTCGGCGCGCCCGCGCCGGTACTCCTGCAGCATGCGGCCGATGTCGGCGAAGTCGCTGCACGAGGCGTACGGCACCGTGAAGATGCGGTTCTTCTGCCGGCCGACGTGATAGGCGGCGTCGCGCGCGAGCACCGCGACGTAGATCGGCGGCACGCGGCCCTCGTGCGGGAGCACGTTGAGCACGACCTTCTCGCTTTTCGAGAACCTGCCCTGGTAGGACAGCGTCTCGCCCGCCATGAGGCGCTGCACGAGGTCGAGGTTCTCGTTGAACCGGTCGCGCTTTTCCTTGGGGTCCCGGTCATAGCCGACGAACTCGTGCGCGAGATAGCCCGAGCCCACGCCGAAGACCAGCCGCCCGCCGCTCATCAGGTCGACCATCGAGTAGCTCTCGGCGATGCGCCGCGGATCGTGAAAGGTGAGGATCGAGATCGCCGTGCCCAGGCGGATGCGGCGCGTGCGCTGCGCGAGCGCGGCGAGCATGACCGCCGGGTCGGGCACCACGCCGTACTCGTGGAAATGGTGCTCGGCGCAGAAAAAGGTGTCATAAGCGAGCGCCTCGGCGGTCTCGCACTGGCGCATGACCTGCGCGTAGAGCTGCGGCACGGTGCGCGCCCGCTTGGGATAGTGGTCGTTGACGGAAAAGAGCGAGTAGCGCATCGCCGGCCTTTAGTTACAATATGAGTAACTTATTTTACTTATCGAAATATCGTGCGGCAACGCCTCGGCATCCAGTCGCTCGAGCACGGCCTCGGGCTCGCCCGGTCGCTCGCCGCCCTGGGCGGGGCGCAGCCGCTGAAAGCGCTCGCCGCGCATGCGGGCATGCCGCCGGCAAAGGCGCATCGCTACCTGGTCAGCCTCATCCGCTGCGGCCTCGCCGAGCAGGATCCCGCGAGCGGCCGTTATCGCCTCGGCCCTCTCGCCCTGGAGCTCGGGATGGCGGCGCTGCGCGACATCGACGTGCTGAGCCTCGGCGGCGAGATCCTCGCGGAGCTGCGCAATGAGATCGATGAGACCGTGCTGCTCGCGATCTGGGGAAACAAGGGACCGGTGGTCGCCCGCTGGGAAGAGTCGAGCCGCCCGGTGGCGACCAACGTGCGTGCGGGCTGGGTGATGCCGCTCGCCAATTCCGCGACCGGCCGCTGCTTTGCCGCCTACCTGCCCGCGGCGATGACGGCGCCGCTGCTCGAGTTGCCGCGCGGCGCCAGCCAGCGCTATGTGGAGCAGCTCGCGGAGGTGCGCGCGCGCGGCCTCTCGCGCGTGCAG
>DATLGR010000013.1:0-1945 GCA_035540415.1 Burkholderiales bacterium
TCTGCGGAAAGCGGGCGCGGATCTCGTCGGCGTGGCGCTCGCCGAGTTCGCGCAGGCGGCGGTAGATCTCGGCGCGGCGGCCGCCCTCCTGCTGGATGCGGCTGTACAGCGCCTGGTCGGTCGCACCGATGGTCATTCGCACGCCGTCGGCGGTCAGCACGTCCAGCTCCAGCACGTTGTGCACGGTTTCGCCGCCCATGACCGAATGCGGCCCGCAGGAGTTGTTGCCTATCATCCCGCCCAGCGTGTTGTGGTTATGGGTGGCGGGATCGGGCGCGAAGGTCAGGCCCTGCTCCTGGGCCTGGTTGCGCAGCTGGTCCAGCACCACGCCGGGCTCGACGCGCGCGATCCGGCGCTCGGCGTCGATCTCCAGCACCCGGTTCATGTACTTGGAGAAATCCAGCACCACGGCGACGTTGCAGCACTGGCCGCACAGGCTGGTGCCCCCGCCGCGCGGCAGCAGCGGCACGCCGTGCTCCCGGCACAGCGCCACCGTAGCGAGCACGTCCTCCACGCCGCGCGGCAGCACCACGCCGATGGGCACCTGGCGATAGTTGGACGCGTCGGTGGCATAGAGGGCGCGGCTGCCCTCGTCGAAGCGCACTTCGCCTTCGAGCTCGCGGGCGAGCGCCGCGGCGAGCCTAGAGGCGGAAGCGCTCTGCATCGCTCGTCCTCAGCTCGATTCCGAGACCCGGGCGGGCGCGGTCGGGCGCCATGGCGCCGTCCTTCGGCTCGCAAAAGCCCTCGAACAGCATGCGCTCGATGCGCACGTGGTCGTGGAAGTACTCCAGGTGCACCGCCGCCGGCGCCGCGCAGCAGGGCGCAAGATGCAGCATCGGCGCGGTGTGGCTCGACACCGGGATGGCGTGCGCCTCGGCGAGCGCGGCGGCGGCGAGAAACCCGCGGATGCCGCCGCAGCGCGTGGCATCGGGCTGCAGCACGTCCACCGCCTGCGCCTCGAGCATGCGGCGGAAGTACGGGAGGTCGTAGCCGTACTCGCCGGCGCTCACGGCCATGGGGACGCGCTCGCGCACGAAGGCGAGGCCCGCAAGGTCGTCGGAAGATACCGGCTCCTCGAACCAGGCCACGGCGCTTTGCGCGAACTGCTGTGCGAAGCCAAGCGCCTGTTTGCGGCCGTACGCGCCGTTCGCGTCGACGAACAGAGCCACCCGATCGCCGAGGGCTTCGCGTGCCCGGCGCACCCGCTCGACATCGCGGCCGGGCTCGCGCCCCACCTTCATCTTGACCATGCCGATTCCGCTCTCGGCCCAATCGCGCAGCTGCCGCTGGAGCTCATCGATCGAGATGCTGGTGAATCCGCCGCTGCCATAGACGGGCATCTTCGCGTGCACCGTGCCCAGGAGGTCGGCAAGCGAGCACTGCAGCAGCTTGGCGCGCAGGTCCCACAGCGCGGCGTCGACCGCGGAGATCGCCATCGAGGCGACGCCCGGGCGTCCGAGGTTGCGGATCGAGCGCACGAGATCCTGATAGACCGCGCCCGCGCCGTGCGCATCGCGGCCTTCTACCAGGGGCAGCAGCCGCTCGTGGATCAGCGACGCGGTGGCGCGATCGCCGTAGCCGTAGCCGAGCGCGCGCCGGCCGCCCGCTTCGAGCCGCACCACTACCAGCGTGGTCGAGCTCCACTCGAGCGTGCCGTCGGACTCGGGCGCCTCGGTGGGAATCCGATACGCCGCCACCGAGGCGCGTTCGATGCGGGCCTGCTCCGCCACGGCTCAGCGCCCGCGCGCCCCTTCGCCACCGCTCACCGGCGGGCGCCCGGGAACACGCCCGCCCACCAGTCCTTGGCCGAAGCCGTGATCATGCGCAGCGAGTCCGGGTCGCGGTTGATGAGCGCCGAGAGATAGCCTTTCGCCTGCTCGAAGGTGATGTGCGGCGGCAGCGGCGGCACGTTGGGATCGGTCACCATCTCCACCACCGTGGGGCG
>DATLGR010000014.1:0-9718 GCA_035540415.1 Burkholderiales bacterium
GCGTTCAGGATCACCTCTGCGGGCTCCGACTTGTGGATGAGGCCGCAGGCCCCGGCCCGCACCGCCTGCTCGGCGACCGCCTCGTCGAGCACGCCGCTCAGCACGATGGCGCGCACGCCGCGGTGCCTGCCAAGCTCCTGCAGCACGTCGCCGCCGCGCTCCTCGCCGATGTGCCAGTCGAGGAGGACGACGTCCGGCGCGCACTCGTGCACCGCGCGCAGCGCCTCGGCGCGGCTCGTGGCCGTGCCGGCGAGGCGCAGCTGCGGCTGGCCGCTTTCGATGAGCTTGGCGAGGCCCCAGAGCACCGTGCGGTGGTCATCCACCAGCAAAACGCGGATCGGCGCCGTCGGCGCGGCCGTGCTCCTCAAGCCGGCACCTCGACGACCACTGCCGTGCGGCGATCGGCGCGCCGCTCGACCTTCACGCTACCGCCGAGCGCCGAGGCCCGCTCCGCGAGGGAGCGGGGGTGGAAGGAAGCCGCCTCGGGGTCGGCCGCGTCGTTCTGGATTTCCAGGCGCAGCGTGCCCGTGCCCTCGGCGATGGCGATGGTGGCGCGGCGCGCCTCGGTGTGACGGCGCACGTTGGCCAGCGCCTCGCGCACCACCTGGACGAGCTCGTCGCACAGCGTCGCATTCACGACCACATCGCGCTCGGCCTGGACGTCGACCGTGATGCCGTAGTACTCGGCGAAGCGCCCGGCGTGCAGGCGCGCGGCGCCGACGAGCGAGACGGGATGCGCCGCCGCCGGGCCTCCCTTCAACCGGCCCACGTACTGGCGCAGCTGGCCGATGCCCTCGGCGGCCATGCGCATCAGCTCGTCGATCTCGCGCGTGAGGCTGTCATGGCCGCGGGCCTTGCGGCGCAGCGCCTCGAGCCCGAGCTTGAGGCCGATGTACGGCTGGATGGTGCCGTCGTGCAGGTCGAGCGAGATGCGGCGACGCTCCTCGGTGGCAACCTTGGAGGCGAGCCGGTCGAGGAGGCGTGCGTTGTCGATCATCAGGCCGGCCTGCGCCGCGAGGTTGGCGAGAAAGCGCAGCTCCCCGCCGCGCGCGGGCGGAGCGCCCGCGAACTCGAGCGCGCCGATGGTGCGGCCGCCGGAGGTGAGCGGGAGCCGTGCGGCGAAGGGTGCTTCGAGCGCACCGGGATGGAGGCGGGCGACGAAGAGCTGTGCGGCGCTGCCCGGGGCCTCGTGCAGCGAAAGGGCGCAATGCTCCGCGCCGGCCGCCTCGCGCAGGAATTCGGCGAGCGCCTGCGCGACCTGCGGCAGCGTGTGGCCGGGTTTTGCGAGGCGCTGCATGCCGTGCCAGAGCGCGAGGCGGCGCGCGAGGACGATCTGCGCGCGGCCCAGGCGTCCGAGAATCAGGGCGGCAACGATCAGCGCCGCCGCCGGCGCGGCGGTGAACGGGTCGAACAGCAGGTCCGGCGCGTCCCAGTGCGCGCCAATGCCGGCGACGAGCAATGCGGCGCCCGCGAGCGCGATGACGAGCGCGACCTTGAGCCCGCGATGCAACCGAAGCAGGGTCTCGGGCGCTTCGGCACTGGCGATCTCGGGGCTCGGTGTTCGCGACATGTTGGCTTGGGGGCGACGTCAGGGGCCGCCCTGCGCCGCAATTCTCGCGGGCCGGGATGATGTGCAAGCCGAGCCTGCATAGTTCGTTCGGTGACTCGGCGCTCGCGGGGCGTCGCCGGTGGGCGACGCTTCAGACCTGCGGGGCGATGGCCGGCGCGAGGACCGGCAGCGCCAGGAGCTGCGCCGCCACCGAGACGGCGACCTCGGCCGGATGCTTGCCCGCCTTGAACAGTCCGATCGGACAGACCAGGGGCGCCGCATCGATCCCCCGCGCGCGCAGCCGCGCGCGGAACTTCGCCGCCTTGGTCTGCGAGCCGATGAGACCGACGAAGCGATGGTCGCCCCGCCGGAGGACACGCTCGACGATCTCGAGGTCGAGGGCGTGGCTGTGGGTCATGACGATGTAGCAGGCGCCCGGCGGGGCCTCGTCGACCATCCACGCCGGCTCCTCCTCGATGACCACCTTGGCGCGGGTCTCGGCCGGAAACTGCTCCGGGCGCGGATCGACCCAGGTGAAGGCGCAGGGCAGGCGCTCGAGGATGCGGGCGAGCTCCTTGCCCACGTGCCCGGCACCGAAGAGAACGACCTGGAGCGAAGCAGCGCCCTCGAGCTGATCGACCGGGTCTTTCCGCTCGAACGCGAGCGTCACGCTGCCGCCGCAGCACTGGCCGAGGGCGTCGCCGAGCGCGAAGCGCCGCTCGCGCTGCGTCTCCCCGGACAGCAGCATCTCGCGCGCAATCATCAGCGCGGTGTACTCGAGATTTCCGCCGCCGATGGTGCCGCGGATCTCCTCGGGCCCGACCCACATCCGCGTGCCCGCCTCGCGCGGCGCCGAGCCGCGCGTCTCAGCGACCCGGATCTCGATGAAGGGCATGGATCGCCTTGAGGATGTTCTCGGGCGTCGCCGGGGCCTCGAGCGGCACCGGGTCGCGCGTGTCGCGGGTCGCGCCCACGGCGTCCTGGATGGCATGGAACACCGACAGCGCGAGCATCAGCGGCGGCTCGCCCACCGCCTTCGAGCGGTGCGCCACGTCGCGCACGTTCTCGCCGCGCTCCCACAGCCAGGTGTTGAACACCGGCGGCGCGTCGCTCGCCACCGGGATCTTGTAGGTCGAGGGCGCGTGCGTGAGGAGCCGGCCGCGCGCGTCCCACACCAGCTCCTCCATGGTGAGCCAGCCCATGCCCTGGATGAATCCACCTTCCACCTGGCCGCGGTCGATCGCCGGGTTGAGCGAGCGGCCCACGTCGTGCAGCAGGTCGGCGCGCAGCAGGCGCGACTCGCCCGTCAGCGTGTCGATCACCACTTCGGATACGGCGGCGCCGTAGGCGAAGTAGAAGAACGGCTCGCCTTCCCAGCGCTCGCGGTCGAAGTGGATGTCGGGGGTGCGGAAGTAGCCCGTCGCCGAGAGCGGGACGCGCGCCAGGTAGGCGTCGCGCACCACCTGCGTGAAGCTGAAAACGTTCTGGCCCGCGAGCACCTGGTTGCGGGCGAACACCACCTCCTCGGGGCGCACGCCGTGGGCCTCGACGCAGAACTGGACGAGGCGCGCCTTCAGCGTGCGGCAGGCGGCGCGCGCGGCCTCGCCGTTGAGGTCCGTGCCGCTCGAGGCGGGCGTGGGCGACGTGTTGGGCACCTTGCCCGTCGAGGTGGCGGTGATCTGCACGCGCTGCAGGTCCAACTGCAGCTCCTCGGCCACGATCTGCGCCACCTTGGTCATCAGCCCCTGCCCCATCTCGGTGCCGCCGTGGTTCAGGTGCACGCTGCCGTCGGTGTACAGGTGCACGAGCGCCGCCCCCTGGTTCATGGGGATCGCGGTGTACGAGATGCCGAACTTCACGGGTGTGAGCGCGAGGCCCTTCTTGAGCAGCTTCGAGCCGGCGTTGAAGCGCCGCACCGCCTCGCGGCGGCCGCGGTACTCGGCGCGGCGCTCGAGCTCGTCGATGAGCTCGGGCAGCACGTTGTCGCGCAGCGTCATGCCGTAGTGGGTGACGTTGCGGGGCGCCGGGCCATAGAGGTTGCGCTTGCGCACCTCCAGCGGATCGATCCCGAGCCGCCGGGCGATGGCGGCCACGATCCCTTCGATGGCAAACATGCCCTGCGGGCCGCCGAAGCCGCGGAACGCGGTGCTCGACACCGTGTGCGTCTTGCAGCGGTGCGACACGATGCGCAGGTTGGGCAGGAAGTACGCGTTGTCGGCGTGGAAGATGGCGCGGTCGTTGACCGCGCCGGAAAGGTCCGCCGACAGCCCGCAGCGCGACGCGGCCATGAGATCGAGCGCCTGCAGGCGCCCTTCGCCGTCGAAGCCGACGTCGTACTCGAACAGGAAGTCGTGCCGCTTGCCGCTGCCGATGATGTCGTCGTCGCGGTCCACGCGCAGCTTCACCGGCCGCCCGGTGGTGCGCGCGAGCAGCGCCGCCGCGACCGCGTAGACCGCCGACTGGGTTTCCTTGCCGCCGAAGCCGCCGCCCATGCGCCGCAGCTCGACCGTCACCGCCGCGTCCGGCAGCGCGAGCGCGGCCGCCACGAGGTGCTGGACCTCGGTCGGGTGCTGCGTCGACGAATGCACCAGCATCTCGCCGCCCTCGCCGGGGATGGCGAACGCGATGTGCCCTTCCAGGTAGAAGTGCTCCTGTCCGCCGCAGCGCAGCTGGCCACGCAGCCGCTGCTCGGTTTCCACGTCCACGCGCCCGCGCTCGACCTTGACCGTGGGCAGCACAAAGGCCTGCTTTTCCAGGGCCTGCTCGATGGTGACGATGGGCTCGAGCGGCTCATAGCGAACCGCGGCGAGGCGCGCGGCGCGCCGCGCCGCCTCGACGCTGGTGGCCGCCACGGCGAACAGGGGCTGGCCGCGGAACTGCACGAGCTCCGATGCGAATGCGGGCTCGTCGGGCAGCACCGGGCCGATGTTGTTGGTGCCGGGGATGTCGGCCGCGGTGACCACGGCGACCACGCCCTCGGCCACGCGTACCGCGCGCAGGTCCATGTCCAGCACGCGCGCGTGGCTCTCGGTGGACATGCCGAGCGCGGCGTAAAGCGTGCCGGCCGGCTCGGGCAGGTCATCGACGTAGCGCGCTTCGCCGGCGACATGCAGCGGGGCGCTGTCGTGCGGCAGCGGCTCGCGGATGCCCCCGGAAAGCGGTCGCTCGGCTTTCATGGGCTCACCGCGAGCAGGGCGCGGGGTCCAATGCCGGCGTCGAACTTCCGGAGCAGGTTCTGCGCCGCCGTCAGCCGGTACCAGGCGCTCGCGCGCTGGTCGGTGAGCGGCTGGAAGTCCTGTGCCAGCGCGGCGCACGCGGATTCGACGCCGCTGGGGTATGCGTGCTCGGCCTTCCGTGCGCGCGCGGGCGTCGCCGCCATGCCGCCGAAGGCGAAGCGCGCCCTGCCCGCATCGACATGGAAGGCGGCGCACACCGCGGAGATGTCCTGGTCGAGCCGCTTGGAGAGCTTGTACACGGCGAAGCGTGCGCCCGCGGCGAGCTTGGGCACGCGCACGGCGCGGATGAATTCGCCCGGCTGCAGGACCGTCTTGCGATAGCCGGTGTAGAAGTCCTCCAGCGCCACCTCGCGCTCGTTTTTTCCGTGACGCAGACGCAGCGAGGCGCCGAGCGCCAGCAGCACCGGCATCGAGTCGCCGATGGGCGAGCCGTTGGCGATGTTGCCCGCCAGCGTGCCCGCCGCCCGCACCTGCACCGCCCCGAGCCGGCGCAGGAGCTCGCCGATGTCCGGGTGCAGTGCGGCGAGCGCATCGAACGCCTCGGCATAGGTGACCGCGGCGCCGATCTCGAGCCCGCTCCCCGTGTCCTGCAGGCGCTTGAGCTCGGCGACGCGCCCCACATAGGCGACCTCGCGCAGATCGCGGTGCTGCTTGGTGATCCACAGGCCCGCATCGGTGCCGCCCGCGAGGACCACGGCCTGCGGATGCGCGGCGAGGTGATCCGCCAGCTCGTCCAGCTCGAGCGGGCTGAAGAAGCCGCCCACCTGGGTGGTCTCGCGCGGCAATGCGGCGAGGCGCCGCGCCCGCGCCACGTCGTCGAGCGTTTCGACGGCGGGATCGGCGAGCCGGCGGGCCTGCTCGCCGGCTTCCACGATCGGGCGATAGCCGGTGCACCGGCACAGGTTGCCGGCGATCGCGTCGGCGAGCGGCAGCCGCTCCGCGCTCTTGTAGTCGGCATAGAGCGCCATGACAAAGCCGGGCGTGCAGAACCCGCACTGGGAGCCGTGGCAGTCCACCATGGCCTGCTGGACCGGATGCAGCCGCCCGTTGGCCTTGAGCCCCTCAACTGTGAGCACTTCCTTACCTTCCAGCGCGCCAATGCTCAGGATGCAGCTGTTGGCAGGCAGATAGCAGACGCTCCCTTCTCGGGAGAGCTGCGCGATCACCACGGTGCAAGCGCCGCAGTCGCCTTCGGCGCAGCCCTCCTTGGTGCCGACCAGCCCCCGGCGCTCGCGAAGCCAGGTGAGCAACGTGCGGCTGGCGTCCTCGTCCGCGAGCGAGACGCGCTCGCCGTTCAGCAGGAAATCCAGGGTGCGTTTCATAGCCTCGGACGAGGGTAGGCCGGCGCCTCCAGGATTGTCAACAAAGTGCGGTCAGCTTGTTGACACGGGCTTGCCGCGTGGCCAAGAATCGGCCATGAAGCCATCCCGGAGCGGGCGCGCCGCCGAAGAGCGGGTGTTCCACGCCGTGCTCGACGCGATCCTGGACCATCGCCTGTCGCCGGGCACCAAGCTCGGCGAGCGCGAGCTGTCCGAGCTGCTCGGCGCCAGCCGGGGCGCGGTGCGCGGCGCGCTCGCGCGCCTCGGACACAGCCTGCTCGTGGAGCTGCGCCCCAACCGGGGCGCTGTCATCGCCAATCCGACCGCGGCCGAGACCCGCGACGTGTTCGAGGCGCGGCGAGTGATCGAGTCGGCGCTGGCCGAACGTCTCGCGCGCAGCCTGCAGCCGCAGGCCCTCGAGGAATTGCTCGCCTACGTGGCGAGCGAGCAGGAAGCCTACGACGCGGGCGACCGCAAGACCGGCCAGCGGCTGTCGATCCGCTTCCACAAGATGCTGTCGGAACGCGCCGGCAACGGCGAGCTCGACCGCTTCCTCGAGCACCTCATCTGCCGTACACCGCTGCTGACGCTCGCCCACCAGGGCACGGAGCTCGCCTATTGCGGGGTGGGCGAGCACCGCGCCATCGTCGAGGCGCTCGCGGCGCGCGACGGCGCGCTCGCGGCGCAGCGCATGCGCGAGCACCTCGTTCGCCTCGAAAGCCAGCTGCGGCTGGAGGGGCAGCCGGCGCGCGCAAGCCTTTCGGCGGCGCTCAGCGTATGAGGCGTTTCGAGTATTTCGAGCCGCAGACCCTGGGCGAAGCCTGCGCGCTGCTCGGGCGCTACGCCGGGCGGGCCCAGGCGCTCGCGGGCGGCACGGACCTGCTGGTCGAGCTGAAGGAGCAGCTGCGGCGCGCCGAGTGCGTGGTCAACATCAAGAAGATCCCGGGCATCGGCGCGCTCGCGTTCGACCCCGAGCGGGGGCTGCGCATCGGCGCGCTCGTCACGGCGCGCGAAGTGGAGTGCTCGCCCGTCGTGCTGGACAGGTACCCCTCGCTCGCCCAGGCGGTGCGCGAGCTCGGCTCCATCCAGGTGCGCCACCGCGCCACGATCGTCGGCAACGTGTGCCGCGCCTCGCCGTCGGCCGACACGCTGCCGCCGCTCATCGCCGACGGCGCGGCGATCGTCATCCACGGCAGCGGCGGCGAGCGCCGCCTGGCGCTGGAGGACTTCTTCACCGGGCCGGGCAAGACGGTGCTGAAGCCCGACGAGCTCGTGACCGGCCTGGAGGTGCCGGCGCCGCCGCCGCGCTGCGGCAAGGTGTACATCAAGCATGGACGGCGCAAGGCGATGGAGCTCGCCACGGTCGGGGTCGCGGTGACGCTCTCGCCGCAGGACGTGCGCCTCGTGCTGGGCGCGGTGGCCCCCACCCCGATCCGTGCGCTCGAGGCCGAAGCGCTGCTGCGCGGCCGGCATCCGGACGCGGCGCTGATCGCGCGCGCGGCGCGAGCGGCGGCGGAGGCGGCGCGGCCGATCAGCAACGTGCGCGCGAGCGCCGACTATCGGCGCGAAATGGTGCGCGTGCTCACGCTGCGCGCTCTGGAGCGCGCCGGGGAACTTCTAAGATGAAGCGGATCACGCTGACCATCAACGGCGAGCGCCGCAGCCTCGAGCTCGCGCCCTACCGCAGCCTCCTCGACGTGCTGCGCAACGAGGCCGGCCTCACCGGCACCAAGAAGGGCTGCGACGTCGGCGACTGCGGCGCCTGCACGGTGATCCTCGACGGCAAGCCGGTGAATGCCTGCCTCATGCTGGGCGTCGAGGCCGAGGGCGCCGACATCGTCACCATCGAGGGCGTCGCCGGCGCCGCCGGAGGGCTGCACCCGCTGCAGGAGAACTTCATCCGGATGGGCGGGGCGCAGTGCGGCTACTGCACCCCGGGCATGATCATGATGGCGAAGGCGCTGCTCGACGAGAACCCGGACCCGACCGAGGACGAGATCCGCTTCGCCATCGCCGGCAACATCTGCCGCTGCACAGGCTACACCAAGATTGTCGAGGCGATCCGCCAGAGCGCCGCGGACCTGAAGAGAGGCGAATGAGCGATCTTTCCGTGATCGGCGAAAGCGTCGTCCGGCCCGATGTGCTGGGCAAGGTGGACGGCACGGCGCAGTACGCCGGCGACCTGCACCTGCCGGGCATGCTGCACGCCAAGATGAAGCGCAGCACGGTGGCGCATGCCAGGATCAAGCGCATCGACGCCTCCAAAGCGCGCGCCTATCCGGGCGTGCGCGCGGTGCTCACCCACCACGACGTGCCGCGCGTGCTGCACTACGGCTCGCCGCACCCGCGCTCGGCCTCGCTCGCCAAGGACCAGTACATCCTCGACACCAAGGTGCGCTATTGGGGCGAGGGCATCGCGGCGGTGGCCGCCGACAGCGAGGAGATCGCCGAGGAGGCGCTCGATCTCATCGAGGTGGAGTACGAGGAGCTGCCCGCCGCCATCACGGTCGAGCAGGCGCTCGCGCCCGGCGCGCCCCGCATCCACGACCTTCGCGACGACAACCTGGTGGCCGATCCGGTGCGGATCAAGCGCGGCGACCCCGAGCGCGGCTTCGCCCAGGCGGACCTCGTCGTCGAAGGCACCTACGAGATGGGCCGGCCGACGCCGGCGTACATGGAGCCCAACTGCTGCGTGTGCCAGTGGCGGGAGGACCACCTCACCATCTGGATCTCCACGCAGACGCCCTTCATGGTGCGCGGCAGCCTGGCCGAGGTGCTCGGGCTGCCGCTCACCAAGGTGCGCGTGGTCATGGACCACATGGGCGGCGGCTTCGGCGCGAAGCAGGACCTTTTCCAGACCGAGTTCCTGTGCGCGCTGCTCGCGCGCGAGACGCGCCGCCCGGTGCGCCTTGAGTTCACGCGCAAGGAGACTTTCCTCGGCGGGCGCTCGCGCCATCCCGGCACCGTGTGGCTCAAGCAGGGGTTCAAGAAAGACGGCACGATCACCGCCCGCGAGGCGCGCGTCGTCTTCAACTCCGGCGCCTACGCCTCGCACGCGCCGGGGGTCACGGCGGTGGGCACCGCCGCGCTCACCTCGCTCTACCGCTGCGACAACGTCCTTCTCGAGGGATGCGCGGTCTATACCAACACCCCGATTGCCGGCGCCTACCGCGGCTACGGCGTGGTGCAGACCTACTATGCGCTCGACATCCAGATGGACGAGGCCGCCGAGCGCCTGGGCATGGACCCGGCGCAGCTCAAGCTGAAGAATGCCGTGCGCGAGGGCGACCTCTCGCCCTCGGGCCATCCGATCGTAGGCCACGGCCTCGAGGACTGCATCCGCCGCGGCATGCAGGAAGTGAGCTGGAGCCAGATTCGGCCCCCGAAACTCGCGGGTCAGACCCCGAAGGTCGGGCGTCAGGCCCCGAAAGTCCGCGGCTGGGGCATGGGCTGCGAGATGCACGGCTCGAGCGCCTATCCTGGCATCAAGGAGCAGGGCAACGCCACGGTGCGCATGAACGAGGACGGCTCGGTGCAGCTCTATACCGGCACCACGGGCCTTGGCACGGGCGCGCACACCGCGCTCGCGCAGATCGTGGCCGAGGAGCTGGGCG
>DATLGR010000015.1:0-1852 GCA_035540415.1 Burkholderiales bacterium
ATCCTCTACCTCACCGGGCTCGCCACGCTGCGCCCGGAGCTCATCGAGGCGGCGCGCCTGGACGGGGCGCGCGGCTGGCGGCTGCTCGTGCACGTGGTGCTGCCGCAGCTGCGGCCGGTGCACTTCATCGTCGGCATGGTGAGCGTGGTGGCGGCGCTGCGCAGCTTCGACTACGTGGTGATCATGACCGGCGGCGGCCCCTACGGCAGCTCCACCGTGCTCGCGCACTACATGGTGGAGCAGACGTTCTCCGCCTCGCGCTACGGCTACGGCGCGGCGATCGCCACCGTGCTGCTCGGCTTCATGAGCGCCATCGTCGGGCTCTTCCTCTGGCGGCTGCTGCGCTCGGAGGCGGCGCGCTGATGTTTCCCGCCCGGGTCGAGACGCCGGCGGCGCGCGCCCTCTACGGCGCGGCGGTGGCGCTGGTGCTCGCGCTGTGGCTGCTGCCGCTCGCGGGCGTGGCGCTCACCTCCCTGCGCTCGGCGGAGGAGCTCGCGCGCGGCAACTTCTGGGGCTGGCCGCAGGCCGCGGCCTTCTCCAACTACCTCGAGGTGCTCACCGGATCGCGCATGGGCCGCTATCTGCTGAACAGCGTGCTCATCACGCTGCCCGCGGTGGCGGGCGCGGTGGCGCTTTCGGCGCTCGCCGGGTTCGTGCTCGCGAAGCATGCTTTTCCCGGCAACCGCGTGCTGCTCGTGCTCTTCGTCGCGGGGAACCTGGTGCCGTTCCAGGCCCTGATGATCCCGGTGCGCGATTTCATGATCGCGCTGGGCCTGTACGACACCCATGCGGCGCTGATCGTCTTCCACATCGCCTTCCAGACCGGGTTCTGCACGCTGTTCATGCGCAATTTCATCCGCGAGCTGCCCGAGGCGCTGCTCGAGTCGGCGCGGCTCGCCGGCGCGAGCGAGCTGCAGGTGTTCTGGCACGTGGTGCTGCCGCTGGTGCGGCCGGCGATGGCCGCGCTCTCGGTGCTCGTCTTCACCTTCGTCTGGAACGACTTCTTCTGGGCGCTGGTGCTCGCCCAGTCCGACGCGGTGCGCCCGCTCACCGCCGGGCTGCAGTCGCTGCGCGGCATGTGGCAGACGTCCTGGCAGCTCGTGTCGGCGGCCTCGCTCCTTGCGGCGTTGCCGCCGGTGGCGCTGTTTTTCTTCATGCAGCGCCACCTGGTCGCCGGGCTCACCTTCGGCGTGCGGCGCTGACGAGCGCGGCCTTCAGCTCCTCCAGGCGGTAGGGCTTGGCGATCACCGGCGCGGGCGGATTCTCGAGCGCCGCGTGGCCGGTGGCGAGCAGCACCGGCAGCCCCGGACGCAGGAGCGCCAGGCGCCGCGCAAGGTCGGCGCCGCTTTCGCCGCCCGGCATGACGACATCCGAAAACACCACGTCGACCTCGGGATGCGCCGCGAGCAGCGCGTTCGCCTCCTGCGCCGTCGCGGCGACCAGCACGCGAAAGCCGCCCGCCTCGAGCGCGGGCTGCACCACGCTGCGCACGAGCGCGTCGTCCTCGACGAAGAGCACCGTGCACGGCGCCGCCGGCGCCGCCAGCGCGTCGGCCTCGCGCGGCTCGACCGGCCCGGCCGGCCCATGGTGGCGCGGCAGCCAGAGGGAAAGCGTGGTGCCGCGGCCTTCCTCGCTCGCGATCGCCGCCGTGCCACCCGACTGGGTGGCGAAGCCGTAGAGCTGGGCGAGGCCGAGCCCGGAGCCCTTGCCCACGTCCTTGGTGGTGAAGAACGGCTCGAACACCCGCGGCAGCAGGTCGGGCGGAATGCCTTCGCCGTTGTCGGTCACGTCCAGGCGGACGTAATCGCCGCCGGCAAGCCCCGGCTGCTCGCCGTCGGCGAGCGTGACGTTG
>DATLGR010000016.1:0-44518 GCA_035540415.1 Burkholderiales bacterium
GACGCATATCGCCGAGCTCGCTGCCGTCGAGTTGACGGCGCTCGACGCAGATCCGGTTCGTTGCGAGCGCATCGGGGCGAACCTCGCGCGGCTCGGGCTGCGTGCGGCGGTGCGCGCGGCCGATTGCACGCGGCTCGACACCTGGTGGGACGGCGCCCCGTTCGACCGCGTCCTCGCCGACGTGCCCTGTACCGCCTCCGGCGTGGTGCGCCGACATCCGGATCTCAAGTGGCTGCGCCGGCCGGCCGACCGCGCCGCGTTTGCCGCGCGTCAGGGCGAGATTGTCCGGGCGCTTTGGCAGGTGCTCGCGCCGGGTGGTAAATTGCTGTATGTCACCTGCTCGGTGTTCCCGGAAGAGAACGAGGCGGTCGTGACAAGCGTCGCGGCGCGCACGGGGGCGCGACGCCTGCCGCT
This sequence comes from Burkholderiales bacterium, assembly GCA_035540415.1. Lineage (GTDB taxonomy): Bacteria > Pseudomonadota > Gammaproteobacteria > Burkholderiales > SG8-39 > SCGC-AG-212-J23. The sequence goes on from DATLGR010000016.1 coordinate 415, forward strand.
CCCCGATGGCGGGCCCGCGCAAGGGCTGCCCGCGCCGGAGCACGACGGGTTCTTTTACGCCCTGATCCAAAAACCCGCCTGACGCGACGCGTGGTGCGCCGCATGGCCTTTCTGTCGAGACTTGTCGTCTTGCTCGCGTCGCTCGGCGTCGCCGGGGACGCCTTCGCCGACGAAATCGAAGTGCGCTCGATGACCTTGAGGGCGACCGAAGAGGGCCTCGTGCTCGACGCCGACTTCGCGTTCCAGCTCACGCCCCGGCTCGCCGACGTGCTGGCGAACGGCGTACCGCTGTACTTCCGCGTAGACTTCGAGCTCACCCGGCGTCGCTGGTACTGGTTCGACGAGACGACCGCGACGCGGCGCTTGCATGTGCGGCTCAATTACCATGCTTTGTCGCGGCAATATCGTCTGTCGACCGGCCTGCTCCAGCAGAACTTCGCCACGCTGGAGGAAGCGCTCAACGTGCTGCAGCGCCTGCGAAACTGGCTGGTGGTGGAGCGCACGGTCTCGCTGACCGGCGGCCAGTACGAGGCGGCGGTGCGAATGCGCCATGACACCTCGCTCCTTCCGCGGCCCTTTCAGCTGAGCGCCCTGACGGCGCGCGACCTGCACCTCGAGTCCCCCTGGCGGCGCCTGACGGTGCGCACCCTTCAGCAGGCGCCCGCTCCGGTGGAGACGCGCGACCCGGCGGAGGCGAGCCTGCGGTGAGGCTCGTGCTCATCGTAGGCGCTGCGGTGGCGGCCGTGGGCCTTTTCCTGCTCGCCACCGCGAGCGGCGAGACGGGACTGCTCGAGCGCCATTACCCCGCGTTGCTAGCCCTGAACGCCGGTCTCGCCGCGCTGCTCGCCGGCATTGTCTTCTACCAGCTCGCAAGCTTCGTGCGCCGGTACCGCGCGCGGGTTTTCGGCGCACGCCTGACGTTGCGCCTGCTGACCCGGTTCGCAGCCCTGGCGCTGCTGCCGGGCCTCATCGTCTACGCGGTTTCGGTTCAGTTCATCACCCGCTCGATCGAGTCGTGGTTCGACGTCAAGGTCGACGCGGCGCTGGAGGGCGGCATCAACCTGGGCCAGCAGGCCATCGACCAGATGATGCTGGAGCTGCAGGGCAAGGCGAGCGCCATGGCCCTGGAACTGGTCGAACGCGCGCCCACCCAGGTGGCCGCGCGGCTGGAGCGGCTGCGCGCTCAGGCGGGCGTGGACGAGGCCGTGGTCGTGAGCGCGAGCGGCCGTGTGGTCGCGAGCGCCAGCGCCGATGTCACGCGCCTGGTGCCCGAGCTTCCGGGGCGCGAGCTGCTGCGCCAGGCGCGCGCCAATCGCGGCCACACCGCCATAGACCTCGCCGGCGGGCGGCCCGGGTCGCTGCGGGTGCTGGTACCCCTCGACGCCCCGGCCCTCGGCGAGGAGACGCGCTTTCTGCAGCTTCGCAACGGCGTTCCATCCTCCTTCGCGCGCAGCGCCGAGGCCGTCGAGGCCGCCTACCGCGACTACCGGGAGCTCGCGCTCGGCCGCGAAGGCCTGCGCCGCATCTACCTGGTAACGCTGACGTTCGCCCTCCTGATGGCGCTGTTCGCGGCGGTGGCCGTGGCGGTGACACAGTCGAATCTCCTGGCCGAGCCGCTCGCCAACCTGGCCCAGGCCACTCAAGCGGTGGCGCGCGGGGACTTCAGCCGCCAAGCGCCGGTGACCAGCCGCGACGAGCTGGGCGTGCTCACGGAATCGTTCAACTCCATGACCCGCCAGCTCGGCGAGGCGCGCCGAGGCCTGGAGCAGCACCGGACGGCGCTCGAGGAGGCGAAGTCGCATCTGGAGAGCATCCTCGCGAACCTTTCGGCGGGGGTGCTGGTCTTCGACCCGCGGCTCGCTCTGAGCATCTCCAATCGGGGCGCGCAGGAGATCGCAGGCGAGGATCTGGAGAGCTTCACGGCCCGCGTGCGCGAGCGCTTTCAGGAGCATGAGAACGACGACTGGCAGCTCGATCTCGCCTTGAGCGGCGGCAAGACTGTGCACGCGCGCGGCGCGCGCCTTCCGGCGGCAACCGGCGGCGGCTACGTAGTGGTATTCGACGACATCACCCAGATCATCCAGGCGCAGCGTGCGACGGCGTGGGCCGAGGTGGCGAGGCGCCTCGCCCACGAGATCAAGAACCCGCTCACGCCCATCCAGCTTTCGGCCGAACGGCTGCAGATGAAGCTCGGCGAGCGGCTGTCCCGGGAGGATGCGGAGACCTTGCAGCGTGCCACCGGCACCATCGTCAGCCAGGTGGCTGCGCTCAAGGCGATGGTCGACGATTTCCGCGACTATGCGCGCCTGCCGGCGCCCGCGCCGGCGCGGCTCGATTTGAATGCGCTGGTGGCCGAGGTGCTCGCCCTCTACGAGCATTCGCCGGTGACGATCGTGCAGTGCCTTGGGCCCGCGCTGCCGCCCGTCTGGGCCGACGGAGCGCAGATCCGGCAAGTGATTCACAATCTGGTCCAGAACGCGCAGGATTCCCTTGAAAATACGCGGCATGCCGGCGCGGCGCCGGCGATCGAGGTGCGCACCGAGCTTGCCGGTGACAAGGTCCGGCTCGCGGTCTCCGACAATGGCGGCGGATTTCCGGAGGCCCTGATGGCGCGCATCTTCGAGCCGTATGTCACCACGAAGCCGCGCGGGACGGGACTGGGGCTTGCCATCGTGAAGAAGATCGTGGATGAGCATCACGGCAGCGTAGCGATCGACAACCGCCCGAGCAGGGGCGCGTCGGTCAGCGTGCTGCTGCCGCTCGCGAAGGCGGCATAGCGATGGCGCAGATCCTGGTCGTGGACGACGAAGTCGGGATCCGGGAGCTGCTGTCGGAAATCCTGGCCGACGAGGGCCACCAGGTGCTGCTCGCCGAGAGCGCGGGCGCGGCGCGCCGCGTGCGGGAGCGCGGCCGCCCGGACCTCGTCCTGCTCGACATCTGGATGCCCGACACCGACGGCGTCACGCTGCTCAAGGAATGGGCGGCGAGCGGCCAGCTCACGATGCCCGTCATCATGATGTCCGGCCATGCCACCATCGAGACCGCCGTGGAGGCGACGCGCATCGGCGCGCTTGATTTCCTGGAAAAGCCCGTGGCCTTGCAACGGCTCCTGAATACCGTGCGCCGCGCCCTGCGCAGCCCCGAGGCGGCGTCCTCGCCGCGGGTCACCCTGGCAACGCTGGGGCGCTCGGCAGCGCTTGCGGACGCCAAAAAGCGGCTCGCGCAGCTGGCGCAGTCCGGCGCGCCGCTGCTGCTGCGCGGCGAGCGCGGGATGCGGGCCGAGCTTTTCGCGCGCCTTCTGGCCCCGGCCACGGCGCCGTTCCTCATCGGCGACGAGCAGCTGGGCGAGCCCCCCTCGGAGCTCCTGACCAAGGCGGCGGGCGGGATCCTGTTCCTGCCCGACCTGCTGCGGCTGGGGCGCACCGAGCAGCGCAGCATCGAGTTTCTGCTCGGCCGGACCGACAAGCACAAAGTGCGCATCGTCAGCTATTGCGCGCTGGACGCACGCACCCTGGTCGAGAAGCACGAGTTCGACGCCGACCTTGCGGCGCGCCTCTCCGAGCTCACGCTGCGGCTGCCGGCGCTTCGGGAGTTCGCCGAGGATATTCCCGACCTCGCCAGCCTCATGCTCGCACAGCTGGTGGAAAGCCGTGCCTGTCCGCCCCGCCGGCTCGCGGTCGCGGCGCTGAACGCCTTGCGCCATCATGCCTGGCCCGGCAATCTCGCCGAGCTCGAGGGCGCAGTGAAGGACCTTGCGCTGAGCTCTCTCGAGGAGGAGATCCAGCTCGAGGACGTAGAGCGTGTGCTCGCGGGTCGCGCACCGCCGAGCGCGCTGCCCGAGATCCTGCTCGACCGTCCGTACCGCGAAGCGCGGGAGGCCTTCGAGCGGGTCTACTTCGAGCACCTGCTCGCGCGCGAGCAGGGCAGCATGTCGCGCGTGGCGGAGCGCTCCGGGCTGGAGCGCACGCACCTGTACCGCAAGCTAAAGGCGCTCGGCGTGCCGGTGGGACGGCGCGAGGAATGAGAATCGTCATTCTCGGCGCAGGCCAGGTGGGGGCCTCGGTCGCCGAGAGCCTGGTCTCGGAGCAAAACGACATCACCGTGGTCGACATCGAACCCCAGCGCCTGAAGCTTCTGCAGGATCGTCTCGACCTGCGAACCGTGCTCGGCAGCGGCTCACATCCGACGGTGCTCGCCGAGGCGGGCGTCGAGGACGCAGACCTCCTCGTGGCGGTGACGCAGTCGGATGAGACCAATCTCGTCGCCTGCCGCCTCGCGGCGCGCATGTTCAACGTGCCCCGCCGCATCGCCCGCATCCGCGCCACCGACTACCTGACCAATGAGCGGGTGCTCGGCGAGCAGGGATTCGACGTCGACCTCTCCATCTGCCCGGAGCAGGTGCTCACCGACTACATCGTAAAGCTGGTGGAGTTTCCCGAGGCGCTGCAGGTACTGGATTTCGCCGGCGGCCGGGTGAGCCTCGTGGCGGTGCGGGCCTTCAGCGGCGGACCGCTGGTGGGTCATCCCCTGCGCGACATGCGCCGGCACCTGCCGAACATCGACACGCGGATCGTCGCCATCTTTCGCGGCGATCGTTCGATCCTGCCGGAGGGCGATACCGTGGTGGAGGCCGGCGACGAGGTGTTCTGCCTCGCCGCCTCCGGCCATATCCGGCAGGTGCTGCGCGAATTGCGGCGCATGGACCGTCCGGTGCGGCGCGTGATGGTGGCGGGGGGCGGGAACATCGGCCTGCGCCTGGCGCGCGCTCTCGAGCACAGCTACTCGGTGCGCGTCATCGAGCACAACAAGCGCCGCTGCGAGCTTCTGGCCGCGCAGCTCGGCTCGGCGCTCGTGCTCAACGGCGACACCACGGACGAGGAGCTGCTCGAGGACGAGAACATCGCGGACATGGATTTGTTCGTGGCCGTTACCAACGACGACGAGAACAACATCATGAGCTCGCTGCTCGCCAAGCGCATGGGCGCGCGCCGCGTGGTGTCGCTCATCAATCGTCGCTCCTACGTGGACTTGCTGCAGTCGGGACAGATCGACATCGCCATCTCGCCGGCGCAAGCCACCATCGGCAGCCTGCTCGCCCACGTCCGGCGCGGCGATATCGTCTCCGTCCACAGCTTGCGGCGCGGCGCGGCCGAGGCGCTCGAGGCGGTGGTGCACGGCGACCGCAGCTCGAGCAAGCTCGCCGAGCGGCGCGTCGAGGAGATCGAGCTCCCGGCGGGCGCCAGCATCGGCGCGGTGGCGCGGGGCGACGAAGTCATCATGGCGCACCACGACACCGCCATCCGCGCCGGGGACCACGTCATCGTCTTCGTCGCCGACAAGAAGACGCTGCCGCGCGTGGAGAAGCTGTTCCAGGTGAGCGCCGGCTTCCTGTGAGCTGACCGTGACCGGGCGCCTTGCCGTCGTGGTCAAGCTGCTGTCGCTCGTGGTGATGATTTTCGCCGCGATGATGCTCGTCCCGCTCGCGGTTTCCTATGCGCTGCAGGACGGCGCCACGCGGGCGCATGCCGAGGCGTTCGTCTACACCGGGCTCGCCGGCGCCGCGGCGTGGGTGCTCACGCGGCATGTGCGCGCGGACCTGCAGACGCGCGACGGCTTCATTTTCGTCGCGCTGGTCTGGACGGTGCTGCCGGCGTTCGCAACGCTGCCGCTGCTGCGCCTTTTGCCGGAGCTGTCGTTCACCAAGGCGTACTTCGAGGCGATGTCCGGGCTCACCGCCACCGGCGCCACCGTGCTGTCGGGCCTGGACGCGCTGCCCGCTTCGCTCAACCTGTGGCGCACTCAGCTGCAATGGCTCGGCGGGATGGGGGTGATCGTGCTGGTCGTCGCCATCCTTCCGCTGCTGGGCGTCGGCGGGCGCCAGATTCTGCGCGCCGAGACGCCGGGTCCCATGAAGGAAACCCAGCTCACGCCACGCATCGCGCAGACCGCCAAGGGGCTTTGGTACGTCTATGCGGCGCTGACGCTGCTGTGCATGCTGGGGTATCGCCTCGCCGGCATGGAATGGATCGAGGCGCTGACCCACGCTTTCTCCACCGTGAGCCTGGGCGGCTATTCCAGCCATGACGCGAGCTTTGCCCATTTCAACTCGGCGGCGATCGAGGCGGTGGCGATCGCCTTCATGCTCGCCGGCGCCATCAACTTCGCCACCCATTTTCTCGCGCTGCGCCATGCGAGCTTGCGCCCCTACCGGCTGGATGCCGAAGCCAAGGCCGTGCTCGCGGTGGTGCTGGGCAGCGCCCTGATGGTGGCCGGCTATCTCTATGCCGCCGGCGTCTATGGCGACTTCCACGTCGCACTGCGCGCGGCGGCTTTCAACGTCGTCTCGGCGGCGACCACCACCGGCTATGCCACCGTGGACTACAACGCCTGGCCGATCTTCGCGCCGCTGTGGATGCTGCTGCTGTCTTCCTTCTGCTCGTGCTCGCTGTCCACCGGCGGCGGGATCAAGATGATGCGCGCGTTGCTGATGTTCCAGCAGGCGCTCCGGGAGCTCACGCGCATGGTGCATCCGCGCGCCATGGTGCCGGTCAAGCTGGGCGGTCGGGTGGTCGAGAGCACCATCATCTTCGCGGTGCTCGCCTACATGCTGATCTACGGCGTCACGTTGACCGCCACCACCATCGCCTTTGCCGCCACGGGGTTCGATTTCCTGACCGCGTTCTCCGCCGCCGCCGCGTGCCTGAACAATCTCGGCCCGGGCCTGGGGCAAGTGGGGCCCGCGTCCAACTACGCGTCGCTGACCACCGTGCAGGCCTGGATCGCCACCGCCGCCATGATGCTCGGTCGGCTGGAGCTCATCACCGTGTTCGTGCTGCTCAGCCCGGCGTTCTGGCGGAAATGACTGCCCACGCGAACGCGAGCCAGCCGGCGAGCAAGGCCAAACCGCCGAATGGCGTGACCACGCCCAGGGTGCGCGGCGCTCCGAGCGCGAGCGCATAAAGGCTGCCGGAGAAGAGCACCATGCCGGCGGTCAGAAGCCACCCCGCCGCACCCATCCAGCCCGTCTCGCGCAGGTGGAAACCCGCCATGCCGACGGCGAGAACGCCGAGGGCGTGCCAGAAGTGGTATTGGACCGCGGTGTGCCACACGGCGAGCGGCTCGGGCGCAAGCCGAGCCTTGAGCGCGTGCGCGCCGAACGCCCCTGTCGCCACGGCGGCCGCGGCGAGCAGCGCTCCGAGGGCGAGAAATTCCCTCAGCTCTTGGCCCGCTTGGCCGTCTTGTTCTGGCGGTGCGGCCGCTTCTTGCCGTAGCTGCCCTTGTAGATCTTGCCGCGCCGCGTGCGTTTGTCGCCTTTGCCCATGGGGCGATTATAGCGGCGCGGATTCCGCTTCGTAGGCGAGATGCGGTGCGAGCCAGCGCTCGGCCTCGGCGAGGGGCATGCCGCTGCGGCGCGCGTAATCCTCCAGCTGGTCGCGGCCGATCTTGCCGACGGCGAAATAGCTCGACTCGGGGTGCGACAGGTAGAACCCTGCCACCGCCGCCGGCGGCCACATCGCATACGACTCGGTGAGCCGCATGCCGGTGTGCTCGGGCGCCTCGAGCAGGTGAAAGAGACCGCCCTTGGCGGTATGGTCCGGGCACGCGGGATAGCCGGGCGCGGGCCGGATGCCGCGATAGTTCTCGGCGATGAGCGCCTGCGCCCCGAGCCGCTCCTCGGGGGCATAGCCCCAGAATTCGCGGCGCACGCGCTCGTGCAGCCGCTCGGCGAAGGCCTCCGCGAGGCGGTCGGCGAGAACCTTGAGCATGATCGCGCTGTAGTCGTCGTGCGCGCGCTCGAAGGCCGCCACCCGCTCCTCGATTCCGCCGGCGCACACCGCGAACGCGCCGATCCAATCGGAGATGCCGCGCTTGCTCGGCGCCACGAAGTCCGCAAGGCACAGGTTCGCCCGTCCGGCAGGCTTGTGGTTCTGCTGGCGCAGGTTGTGCCAAATCATGACGCGCTCACGGCGTGACTCGTCGGCGTAGATCGCAATGTCGTCTTCGCCGACCTGGGCGGCCGGGAACAGGCCGCAGACGCCGTTTGCGACGACCCAGCCTTCGCGCACGATGCGCTCGAGCATCTCCCGGGCCTCGTCGAACAGCCGGCGCGCCGACTCGCCGACAACCGGATCCTCCAGAATGCGGGGATACGGCCCGGAGAGCTCCCAGGCCTGGAAGAACGGTGACCAGTCGATGTAGGGCACGAGCTCCGCGAGGGGGTAGCCGCGCAGCACGGTAAGGCCGGGCTGGCGCGGCCGCGGCGGCTGGTAGCGGTCCCAGTCGGTGCGGTGGCCGCGGCGGCGCGCTTCCTCCAGCGGATAAAGCGGTCCCGGTCCCCTTTTTTCGCGATGTTGCGCGCGGATGCGCTCGTAGTCGGCGCGGATTTCGGCCACGTAGCCGTCCCGCGAATCGCCGAGCAGCGACTGCACGACCGGGACACTGCGCGAGGCGTCCGGCACGTACACCACCGGCCCGGAGTAGCTGGGCGCGATCTTCACCGCGGTGTGGGCGCGTGAGGTGGTGGCGCCCCCAATGAGCAGCGGCAACGCGAACCCCAGGCGCTCCATCTCCCGGGCGACATGCGTCATTTCCTCGAGCGAAGGGGTGATCAGGCCGGAAAGGCCGACGGCATCGGCCTTCTCGCGCAGCGCCGTCTCGAGGATGGTCTGGGCCGGCACCATCACGCCGAGGTTGATGACCTCGTAGTTGTTGCATTGCAGGACCACCGCGACGATGTTCTTGCCGATGTCGTGCACGTCACCCTTGACGGTGGCAATCACGATGCGCCCCTTGGGGCGCGCCGCCTCGCCGCTCTTCGCGCGCTCGGCCTCGATGTAGGGGACGAGCTGCGCGACCGCCTGTTTCATCACCCGCGCCGACTTGACGACCTGGGGCAGGAACATCTTGCCGGCGCCGAAGAGATCGCCCACGACGTTCATGCCCTCCATGAGCGGACCTTCGATCACCTGGATGGGGCGCGCGTACTTCAGCCGCGCCTCCTCGACGTCGGCGCTGATGTGCGCCGACACGCCGTTCACCAGCGCATAGCTCAGGCGTTCCTCGACGGGGGCGGTGCGCCAGGTTTCGTCCTTCGCCGCCTCCTTGGCGCCCGACTTGAAGCGTCCGGCCGCCTCGACCAGCCGCTCGGTGGCATCCGGGCGGCGGTTGAAAATGACGTCCTCCACCAGGCCGCGAAGCTCCGGATCGAGCTTCTCGTACACCCCGAGCTGACCGGCGTTCACGATCCCCATGGACAGGCCGGCGCGCACCGCGTGGTAGAGAAAAGCCGTATGCATCGCCTCGCGCACCGGGTCGTTGCCGCGAAACGAGAACGACAGGTTCGAGACTCCACCCGAGACGCGCGCGCCGGGCAGATGGGCGCGGATCCAGCGCGTAGCCTCCAGAAAGTCGATGCCGTAGCGGGCGTGCTCTTCCAGGCCGGTGGCGACGGCAAAGATATTGGGATCGAAGACGATGTCTTCGGCGGCGAGCCCCGCGCGCTCCGTGAGCAGGCGGTAGGCGCGCTCGCAGATCGCGATGCGCCGCTCGTAGGAGTCGGCCTGCCCCGCCTCGTCGAAGGCCATGACCACGACGGCGGCGCCGTACTTGCGCGCGAGGCGCGCCTGGTGCAGGAATGCCTCTTCGCCCTCCTTGAGGGAGATGGAATTCACGATGGGCTTCCCCTGCACACACTTCAGGCCGGCCTCGATGACGCTCCAGCGCGAGCTGTCGATCATTACGGGGACTCGCGCAATGTCGGGCTCGGACGCGACCAGGCTGAGGAAGGTCGTCATCGCCTTCTCGGAGTCGAGCATCGCCTCGTCCATGTTCACGTCGATCACCTGGGCGCCGTTCTCCACCTGCTGTCGGGCGACCGCCAGCGCACCCAGGTAATCGCCCGCCAGCACCAGGCGCGCGAAGGCGCGCGAGCCGGTCACGTTGGTGCGCTCGCCGATGTTGACGAACAGCGACTCGTCGGTCACGTTGAGCGGCTCGAGCCCGGCGAGCCGCAGGGCGCGCGGCCGGGAAGCGGCCGCGCGCGGGGCGACGCCGCCGAGCGCTTGCGCCATCGCGGCGATGTGCTCGGGCGTGGTGCCGCAGCAGCCGCCGGCAATGTTGAGCCAACCGGCGCGCGCCCATTCGCCGATCTCGCGCGCCATGGCTTCGGGCGTGTCCTCGTATTCGCCGAAGGCGTTCGGCAAGCCCGCATTCGGGTGGCAGGCAAGCGCGGTCTCGGCGATGCGGTCGAGCTCCTCGATGTAGGGCCGCAGCTCCTTCGCGCCCAAAGCGCAGTTGAGGCCGACGGCGAGCGGCGCGGCATGGCGCACGGAGTTGTAGAACGCCTCCGCCGTCTGGCCCGATAGCGTGCGGCCCGAGGCGTCTGTGATCGTGCCGGAAATCAGCACCGGCACTCGTGCGCCGCGCGCCTCGAACAGCGTCTCCAGGGCGAAGAGCGCTGCTTTGGCATTCAAGGTGTCGAACACCGTCTCGACGAGCAGCAGGTCGGCGCCGCCGTCGAGCAGTCCTCCCGCCGCCTCGGTATACGCGGCGACCAGTTCGTCGAAGCTGACCGCGCGGTAGCCCGGATCGTTGACATCGGGCGACAGCGACGCGGTCTTGTTGGTGGGGCCCAGCACACCGGCGACGAACCGCGGCCCCCCGCGCCCGTCCCACTCGCGCACCGCCTCGCGCGCGAGCTGCGCCGCCACCACATTCAGCTCGCGCGCCAGCCCTTGCATGCCGTAGTCGGCGAGCGCGATGGCGGTGGAGTTGAAGGTGTTGGTTTCGAGAATGTCGGCCCCGGCGTGCAGGTACTGCCGATGGATGTCGCGCACGAGGGCCGGCTGGGTGAGCGCCAAGAGATCGTTGTTGCCGCGCAGCTCGCGCTCCCAGCCGCGAAAGCGCGCGCCGCGGTAGTCCTCCTCCGCGAGCCGCGCCCGCTGGATCATGGTGCCCATGGCGCCGTCGAGCAGCAGGATGCGGCGCGCGAGGAGTTGCTGCAGCGACATCGGGTCCAATGAGAAAGCCCGTTCAGCTTGCGCTACGAAACGGGCTTGGCGGCGCGTCTCTTTAGCGGCATTTGTAACGCGCCCGCAAGCTGAACATCAAATCGGCGCGGCAAGTGGGATTCTGCCCATCAATGCGGCCCGGCGTCAATGCTGCCCTATAATGCCGACCCGCCCGTATGGACCATCTGCCCCCGAAAAAGGCGTTCGAGTTTCTCCACCAGCACGCCGACGCGCTGTTCATCGACTGCCGCAGCGAGATGGAGTATCTGTTCGTCGGCCATCCGGTCGGCGCCCTGCACGTGCCGTGGAATGACGGCCCGGAGTGGAGCGTCAATCCGCACTTCGTCGCCCAGGTCCGCAAGCTCGCCGGCGCACAGCACGCCCTGCGGCCGATCGTGCTCATCTGCCGCTCGGGCAACCGCTCGCGGGAGGCCGGCGAGGAGCTGGAGCGCGCCGGATTCGCCCGCGTGTACAACGTGGAGCACGGCTTTGAGGGGGAGCTCGACGAGCACCACCACCGCAATACCCGTGCGGGATGGCGCCACGACGGCCTTCCCTGGGAGCAGTGCTAGAGCGATGCACGACGAGCCGTTTCGCTCAAAGGTGAACGTCTTCCCCTGTCAGGTGCACTGGGGAGACTGTGATCCTGCGGGCATCATCTTCTACCCGACCTACTTCCGCTGGATCGACGCGGCCAGCTGGATGCTGTTCGATTCGGCCGGCTACGGGCCGGAATGGATGCGCGCCGAGCACATGGCGATGCCGCTGGTGTCGGCCGAGTGCCAGTTCATCGCGCCGGCGAAGCACGGCGACCGCTGCGAGGTGCGCTCGCGCATCGCGCGCTTCGGGGGCAAATCCTTCGTGGTGGAGCACGACATCGTGCGAAGCGATGGCACCCTGCTCGCCAAGGGAAAGGAGACGCGCGTCTGGGGCCGCCACGTCGGCGGTCCGGGCACGCCGATGAAGGGCGAGCCCATCCCCGAGGCGCTCAAGCAGAAGTTTCGCGCGCCCTAGCCCAGTCCGCGAGCATGCGTTCGGTCAGGTCCCGGGCGGAGCCGTACGAGCCCGCGGGCTCGAACAACGACTCGAGCTCCTGCGGCGTGACGCTGCCGGCCACCTCGGCATCCGCCCGCATCACGTCGCGCAACTCGGCGCCGTCCCTGGTGGCGCGGACGCAGAGCCGGTCGGCCGTAGCACGCGAAAGGCGCAGCGCGACAGCCTCCGAATAGACGAGCCCTCGGCTGCGGGCGAGATTCGCCCGCATCGCGGCCACGTCGAGCACCAGCCCCTCGAGGACCTCGGCCATGGCGGCGAGGGCGCTCCCAGCGGCTCCGGTGAGCTCGCGCAGCGTGAACCACTGGCTTTGCCATTGGCCCAGGCCGCGCTCGTGCTCCGGGCCGAGCGCCCCGAGCAGAGTGGCGGCGAGCCCTGGGGTCCGCCCCGCCGCTTCCAGGGCGAGCAGGCAACCGGCGGGATTTCGCTTGTGCGGCATGCTGGAGGACCCGCCGCGACCAGGCGTCGACGGCTCGGCGGCCTCGCCGACTTCCGGCTGCATCAGCAGCGCCACGTCCCGGGCGACCTTCGCGGCGCAGCCGGCCAGCACGGCGAGCTCGCTTCCAAGACGGGCAAAGGCGTCCCGCGCCCCGTGCCATGGGACTGCGTACGTTAGCCCAAGGGCGGCGGCCACCGCCGCCGAAACCTCCTGCCCGCGCCCACGGAAGGCCGACAGCGTTCCGGCCGCACCGCCGAGCTGCAGGACGCAGGCTTCGCCGGCCGCGCGGCGAAAGTGGCCGAGGCTGCGGGTAAGGGGCAAGAGCCAAAGGGCCGCCTTCCAGCCAAACGGCACCGGCAAGGCCGGCTGCAGCAGCGTGCGGGCCACCGTCGGCGTATCGAGGTGGCGCCTCGCGAGCTCGGCCGCGGCATCGCCGACCCGCACCGCCAAGGCGTCCACCCGCTTCGCCGCTTCCTTCAGGCATAGCGCGGTCGCGGTGTCGATGGCGTCCTGACTGGTAGCGCCGAAGTGTACGAACCGCGCGGCCTGCGGGCAGCGCTGCTCGACCGCGGCAGTGAGCGCTCGCACGAACGGGATGGCCAGCGTCCCGGCGGTGCGTGCCTCGCGCGCAAGCGCGGCCGCATCGAAGGCCGGCTGCGCGCACACGGCGGCGATCGCCTGTGCGTGCGTTGGCGCGAAGAAGCCGGCGCTGGCGCCGGCGTGCGCCAGCGCCGCCTCGAAGCGCGCCATAGCCCCCAGGTAGCGCTCGTCAGAGAGCGCCCGGGCGCAGGGTTCGTCCCAGAACGTGAGCGCGAGGCTCAGAAATCGCTCAAACGCCGCTCAGAAATCAAAGAACACCGTCTCGTGCTTGCCTTGCAGCACCACGTTCCACTCCAACCGAGCGTCGCCCTGCTTGCGCGCGACCAAGGTGCCGCGCCGCGCCGCCGGCACCAGGCCGAGGACCGGATCGTCGGCGTTGCGGGGGTCGTCGGGGAAATACAGCCGAGTCACCAACTGCTTGAGAAGCCCCCGCATGAAGATCGTGACCACCAGGTGCGGCGCCTGCTCCCGTCCGCCCGGCCCGGGTACCGGACCCGGCTTGATGGTGCGAAACCGGAACGCGCCGGCGTCATCGGTCAGCGAGCGTCCGTAGCCGCGAAATGCCCGGTCGAGGCTCGTCGCCCGCGGATCCTCGGGGCTCGCGTACCTGCCCTCGCTGTCGGCCTGCCAGATCTCCACCGCCGCGTCGTTGACCGGCCTGCCGTCGGCATCCACGATGGTCCCTTCGATCGCGACGCGCTCGCCCGCAACGCCCGGCGCGGCGAGATCCTCGATTTGCATCCACTCCAGGCCGATGCGCAGGTACGGGCCGATGGTCTGGGAGGTCGTGGCGCGCAGGCTCATCGGCGGTTCTCCATGGGCGTGGCCTCGCGCCCGCGCAGGACGATGTCCCAGCGATAGCCCAGGGCGTACTCGGGCATCGTCGTCTCCCAGTCGAAAGTGGACACGAGGCGCGCCCGCGCCTTCTCGTCCGCTACGCAGGTGAACATCGGGTCGTAGTCGAGCAGCGGGTCGCCGGGAAAGTACATCTGCGTGATCAGCCGTTGCATGAGTCCCCGGCCAAAGAGCGAGAAATGGATGTGCGCCGGGCGCCACGCGTTGTGGTGGTTGCGCCAAGGATATTCGCCCGGCCGGATCGTCAGGAACCGGTAGTGGCCTTGCGCGTCGGTGAGCACCCGGCCCGCGCCCGAGAAATTCGGGTCGATCGGCGCATCGTGCTGGTCGACGCGATGGTGATAACGACCGGCCGCGTTGGCCTGCCAGATCTCGATCAGGATGTTCGGGACTGGCCGTCCGTCCTCGTCCAGCACGCGCCCGCTCACCACAATGCGCTCCCCGAGCGGCTCGCCCGGGTGCTGCTTGGTGAGATCGCCGTCGGTGGGCTTGATGTCGTCGTGGCCGAACACCGGTGCGGTCACCTCCGAAAGCGTGTGGGGCAGCACCACGAGGGGCTGCGCAGGCGCCCGCTTCACGGTCGAGGCGTATTTCGGGAACAGGTACTCCGGTTGGGTATTCCAGTAGGGGCGCCGGTAAGGGGCGGGGTCTTTCATGAAATCACTCCGCGTCGGGCTGCTTGGAGGGCTGCGCGCGATCGAAGGCCTCGAGCTGCATGCAGGCGTCGAACACGCGCATCACGGTGGGATAAGGCGCGAGCTCGCACCCGTAGCGCTTGGCGTTGAACACCTGGGGGACGAGACAGCAGTCGGCCATGGTGGGGACGTCGCCGCAGGCGTAACGGCCGGAGCCGCCGCGCGCAAGCTCCGCCTCGAGCTTCGCCAGTCCGTCGGCGATCCAATGGCGGTACCACGCGTTGACCTGCTCCTCGGTCTGGTTGAGCTGGCGCTTGAGGTGCTGCAGCACGCGCAGGTTGTTGAGTGGGTGGATTTCGCAGGCCACGAGCAGCGAGAGGCTGCGCACGCGCGCGCGGCCGAGCGCATCGCGCGGCAGCAGCGCCGGCTGCGGATGCGCCTCCTCGAGATACTCGAGGATGGCGAGCGATTGGGTCAGCGCGGCGCCGTCGACGAGCAGCGTGGGCAGCAGACCCTGCGGATCAACCGCGGTGTACTCGGAGCGGCGATGCTCGCCCTTTGCGAGGTGCACGAACACCGGGTCGTACGCCAGGCCCTTCAGGCCCAGCGCGATGCGCACGCGGAACGCCGCCGAGCTGCGGAAGTAGGTGTAGAGCTTCACAGCGCGGGGGCGATCCTCACCTTGAGCTCGCCCACGGCGTCGATGCCGGCGAGCAGCTCGTCGCCCGGCTTCACCGGCCCGACCCCGGCGGGCGTGCCGGTGAAGATGACGTCGCCGGGCTCGAGCGTGTAGTACTCGGAGAGATACGCGATCTGCTCGGGCACCGACCAGATCATGTCCGCCAGGTCGGCTTTCTGCCGCTGCTTGCCGTTGACGTTGAGCCAGATCGCGCCTTTGGACGGGTGGCCGATCTTCGCCGCCGGGGCGAGCTCGCTGCACGGCGCCGACTCATCGAAGTTCTTGCCGAAGTCCCAAGGCCTTCCGTGGTCCTTGCCCCATTGCTGCAGGTCGCGCCGCGTCATGTCCAGGCCGACGGCATAGCCGTACACGTGCTCGTTCGCACGCCGCGCATCGATGCGCCTGCCGCCGCGCGAGAGCGCCACGACCAGCTCGGTCTCATAGTGGTAGTTCGACGTCTTGGCCGGATAGTGCACCTCGCCGCCGCGCGGCATGAGCGCGAACTCGGACTTCAGGAAAAAGAACGGCTGCTCGCGGCCGTCGCCGCCCATCTCTTTCTGGTGCTCGGCATAGTTGCGGCCGACGCAGAAGATGCGCCGCACCGGAAAGGAATCGGCCGAGCCGGCCACCGGAATCGCCGGCGCCGACCACATCGCGATCACGTAGCTCATGAGACCCTCGAACGAAAATGGAATTCTAGTCCTTGCGTGCGAGCTCCCGCTCCAGGATTTCGCGCAGCTTGAAGCGCTGCACCTTGCCGGTGGCGGTGCGCGGCAGCTCGTCGATCGCGCGCACCCACTTGGGCCGCTTGTGGCGCGGCAGCAGGCGCTGGCAGGCTTCCGCGGCGTCGTGCTCGGCCTGCAGCGGGTCGCTGCGCGGCGTGATGAAGAGGGCGAGGCGCTCCAGGCCGTCCCCGTCGGGCACCGGCACGCACGCGGCCTCGATGACGGCGGCCTGCTGCGCCGCGACTTCCTCGAGCTCCGCGGGCTGCACCCACTGCCCCGCCACCTTGATCAGCTCGTCCGCGCGTCCCTGGTGGACATAGTAGCCCTCGGCGTCGCGCAGGAAGAGATCCCGGCTGCAGAACCACCCGTCGCGAAACTGCTCGCGAGTGCGCTCGGGCAGGTTTGCGTACGCCGTCGCCTGCGCCGGATGGCGCAGCCACAGGACGCCCGGCTCGCCGGGCGCCGGCCGTGCGCCCTGCGCGTCGCGCAGCTCGACCTGCACGCCATCGAACGGCAGGCCGGTACGCGCGCCGTTGGCGGTCCCCGGCGGCGTCATCATGCAGGCGCAGAACGTCTCGGACATTCCGTAGAGGTTGAGCAGCTCGCCTCCCGTTGCCTCGCGCCACTGCTCCACGAGTTGGCGCGACGTGCGCTCCCCGCCCGCGACGAAGTGGCCTACCGCTGCAAGGACGCCGAGCCGTGCGGGCGGCTGGGCGAGCAGCCGCCGGTAGACCGTCGGCACGCTGAACATCGCCTGCGGACGATGGCGCGACACGAGGTCCAGGACTGCGTCCGCATCGGGCCAGTCGGGGTGGACGATGGCGGTCGCGCCCAGGGCGAGCGTGGCGAGGAACCCATGTTCCAGCCCGTACGCGAAGAAGTACTTGGAGGTGCACAGCACCCGGTCGCCCTCCCCGAGGCCGAGGCGACGAAACGCGAGCCCGAGCGAGGCGAAGCCGCGATGCACATGCACGATGCCCTTGGGGCGTCCGGTGGTGCCGGACGAGTACAGCATGAAGGCCGGAGCCTCCGGCGCCATCGCGACGGGCGCCGCCGGCGGCGTGCTCTCGGCGCGGGTGCGAAGCGCCGAGCCGGCAAGCGTGGTCAGGGTGCCGCAGGGCCGCGTGGCGAATGCGTCGTCGACGATGACCAGGCGCGGCGCGCTGTCGGCGAGCACGTGCTCGAGCTCGGCCGCGGTCAGCCGGTTGTTGAGCGCGACCGCAACGGCCCCGGCGTGCACCGCGCCCAGCCAGGCCGCGGCGAATTCGGGCGTGTCGCGCATGAGCAGGACGACGCGATCGCCGGGCCTCACGCCGAGCGCCTGCAGGGCCGCGGCGGCGCGCGCGGTGCGCTCGGCGAGCTCGGCGAAGCTCACCTGCTCCTGCCCGCAGATCAGGGCGACGCGCTTGCCATGGCGTGCGACCGCATCGGGTCCGAGCAGCCGGTCCGCGGCGTTCATTCAGAAGATCGCGAAGCGTGCAGCGTACACCCCGAGCGGCCAGCGACCGCCGCAGTATAGGGCGTACTTGCGCAGGAAAGGATGGCTCGGCGCCATCCCGGCGGCTTGGGCGAGGCGCGCCTGGTAGGCGGCGTAGCTTGCCGCGCCCGCCGCCGCGCGCACAAGCGCCGCATCTGCGCAGCCGGCGCGGGCCGCCGCCACGGCGGCCGCGCCGTGCAGCGCCTCATTCAGCCGCAACCACTCGCGATCCGCCGGATCGAGCCGGACGCGCTGCTCGAGCCGTTCGCGCTCCGCCTCCTCCGCGTGCCACCACGCCTGCGCAGGCTGCCGGCATGCGGCGCCCGCCTCGTCCCACGAGGCGATCGGCTGCACTGCCGCCGGCAGCGCCAGCGCGCCGAGATAGCCCGCAATCTCGGCGAGCTCCGCCTCGCCGAGCGGCTCGCCCAGCGCACTGAACCAGGCTTCGGTCACGCCGCGAGCCGCACGTCGGGCAGGCGGATGCCGAGCGGCTCGACGGTGGACCTGGCGCGCGCCATGTAGTCCGCGCGCATGTCCTCGTTGCTGCGCAGCTTGAGGCCGTAGCGGCGGAAGATCTCGTTGTTGCGCGAGCCGGCTGCGCCGAAGAACTTCGGCGCCTCGGGATAGAAGTCGTCCACCGCCCGCTGCACCCGCTCGCGGCCCTCGGCCGTCTCCACCAGGTCGACGCAGAAGTCGAGGCCGAACTGGGCGTGAAACTTCTCCTCGGGCATGGTGGTGCGCGCGATGTTGCGAAGCGGCACGAACGAGCAGTGCAGCAGGTCCTCCACCTGGAGGATTTCGGCAAGATCACCCAGCATCTTGATCACGCAGAACTGCTCCCAGCTGCGCAAGGGCACCTCGAAAATGTTGAGCGGCCGCTTGTGATGCGGATCCATCTCCTCGGGCTGCACGCCGATCTGGTCGGCCAGCTCCTTGAAGCGCACGTGATGGTGGTATTCCTCCATCGCCACCCGGCACGCGAGCCATTTCGCGTACGGCGTGGGGGCGAGCCGGATCGCCGGCTCGTCGAAAACCTGCGCGCCGTAGAGCTCGTTGAGCGCGTGGCTGCGCACGATCTTGCGCGCCGCAACTTGGTACTCCTCAGGCTGGCGGCGGAATTCTTCGATGGTCTTGACGGGCGGATACGCGGACATGGCTCCTCGAAGTCAGACTAGGGGATCGCCGGAGAACGCTTCCAGGTCGGTCACGAGCTCCGCGAAGTGCGGCTCGAGCACGCTCATCGCGGCGGCCAGGGCCGCCAGGTCGTAGGCGCCGCGCGGGTGCAGCACGCGGGCGCTCGGCCGGGGCTGGGAGAAGACGAACAGCTCGCGCCCCCGAGCGCCGAAGAGCTGGCCCGAGATCTTGGCCGCCGCATCGCTCGCCAGATAGCTCACCAGCCGGGCGACGTAGAGGGCAGGGACTTGCAGGGCCTTGTCCTTGTAGGCGGCCTGCGCTGCGTTCGCCGGCTTGATGCTCTCGGTGACGCGTGTGGCGGCGAATGGCGCGACGGCGTTGCAGCGGATGCCCGAGCGCGCCAGGTCGTGCGCCACGACGCGCGTCAGGCCGAGCAGCCCCGCCTTGGCCGCGCCGTAGGCGCCTTGGCCGAAATTGCCGTAGATGCCGGCGGTCGACACCAGGTTCACGATGGCGCCGGGGGCGCGCCCCGCCTTCGCCTGCTCGCGCATGGGCGGGGTCGCGGCGGCGAGCAGCCGCTGCGCGCCGGTGAGATTGGTGCGGATGACTGCGTCCCAGGCGGCGTCGTCGGACTTGAAGATGAAGGCATCGCGGAGGATGGCGGCGTTGTTCACCACGATGTCGAGCGTGCCGAAGCGCTCCAGTGCCATCTGCACCGCCGCGCGCGCGACGGCGGACTCGGCGATGTCGCCCGCCAACGGCGCAGTGCCCGGCAGCCCGGCGGCGGTGCGCTCGGCGATGTCCGGTTCGTCGGGAACACCGCCGATGGACACGCCGGCATCCACGATCACGACCCGCGCGCCGTGCGTAACGAGGTCCTCCACGATGGCGCGCCCGATGCCACGGGCGCCGCCGGTCACGATTGCCACTCGCCCTTCGAGGTTCATGCCGGATGGCCTTCGCAGGTGGTTTGCACGGCCGCCGGAGGCCGGGCTAGGATGCTAGCAATTGTTTGCCCCCCAAACAAATGAAGCTGAACGGTAGCGCCCTGCACCCCGGGGTGCTTCCCGGTCTGCTGGGGTACCGGCTGCGGCTCGCGCAGCAGGCGGTGTTTCGCGACTTCGCCGAGCGTGTGGGCGAGCTCTCTCCGGGGCGCGTGGGCCTGCTGTTGCTGGTCGAGGCGAATCCGGGAGTCACCCAAAGCCGCCTCGCTCAGGCCTTGGGCGTGGACCGCTCGACGCTGGTGGGGCTCATCGATGTCCTGCAGAAGCGACGGCTGCTCGAGCGGCGCCGCGGCGAGGACCGGCGCACCAACGGGCTGTGGCTGACCGCCGTGGGCGCGCGCGCGGTGGCCACGCTCAAGCGCCGCATCCAGCGCCATGAGCGACGGGTCGCGGCGCGCTTGAGCGAGGGGGAGCGCGCGCAGCTCGTCGGGCTGCTGGAGAAGCTCACGGGGTAGGAGAAAAAAGAAGGGCGCCCGCAGGCGCCCTTCTCCAATGGGCGGAGTGGACTAGAGGCGGTACGCGGCCTCTCCGTGCGCCGTGGTATCCAGGCCTTCGCGCTCGTCCTCTTCGGTCACCCGCAGGCCGATCACGAGATCCACCAGCTTGAACGCGATGAACGCCACGATGCCGGACCACAGGACCGTCGTCAGCACCCCGGTCGCCTGCGTAAGAAGCTGTCCCGCGATCGAGTAGTCGGGGGACACCTGGTTGGCAACGTAGTCGAAGATCCCCGAGCCGCCCAGCGCCGGCGCTGCGAACACGCCCGTGAGGAGCGCGCCGAGGATCCCGCATACGCCGTGCACGCCGAAGACGTCCAGCGAGTCGTCGGCGCCGAGCATGCGCTTCAGCCCGTTCACGCCCCAGAACCCGCCCGCGCCGCCGACCATGCCGATGACCAGCGCGCCGCCGACGCCGACGAACCCGCAGGCTGGCGTGATCGCCACCAGCCCCGCGACAGCGCCCGACGCCGCGCCTAGGGCCGAGGCCTTGCCGCGCGCGAGCGACTCGACCAGCAGCCATGCCAGCACCGCCGCGGCGGTGGCGGCGATGGTGTTGAGAAAGGCGATCGTTGCAGTGCCGGTCGCTTCCAGGTTGGAGCCGGCGTTGAAGCCGAACCAGCCCACCCACAGCAGGCAGGCGCCGATCATGGTGAGCGGCAGGCTGTGCGGCGGCATGGACTCCTTGCCGTAGCCTATGCGCTTGCCGACGACGTAGGCGCCGACCAGGCCCGCCACTCCGGCGTTGATGTGCACGACCGTGCCGCCGGCGAAGTCGAGCGCCCCCTTCTGCCACAGCCAGCCCGCGGCCGCGGTCACCGCCTCCAGGCTTTTCGCGTCGGTGATGGCGTCGGGCCCGTCCCAGTACCAGACCATGTGGGCGATGGGAGCGTAGGCAAAGGTGAACCAGATCACCGCGAACACGAGGGCCGCGGAAAACCGGATGCGCTCGGCGAAGGAGCCCACAATGAGCGCGCAGGTGATGGCGGCGAAGGTGAGCTGGAAGGCGATGAAGGCCATCTCCGGGATGGCCACGCCCTTGGAGAAGGTGGCGCCCAGCGACTCGCCGTCGACGCCCCTGAGGAAGAGCTTGTCCAGGCCGCCGAAGAACGCGTTGCCGCCGGTGAACGTGATGGAGTAGCCGTAGACCACCCACACCACCGCGATGAGGCAGAAGGTGACGAACACCTGCATCAGCACCGAGAGCGTGTTTTTCGCCCGCACCATGCCGCCGTAGAACAGCGCGAGCCCGGGGATGGTCATCAGGATGACGAGCGCGGTGGCAACCATCATCCAGGTGGTGTCGCCCTTGTCGACCTTGGGCTTTGCCGCCTCCGTGGGCGTGACCGGCTTCGCCGTCTCCAGCGCGGCGGGTCTTTCCGGCGCGGGCCCGGCCTTGTCCTGCGCCAGCGCAGCCCCGGCGAGCGCCAGACCGAGGCCCATGGCGATCCATGCGAACCAGTTTCTCATTGCAGTCTCCTTAGAGGGCAGCCGCATCGGTCTCGCCGGTGCGGATGCGGATGACTTTTTCAAGGTCGAAGACGAAGATCTTGCCGTCGCCGATCTTTCCGGTATTGGCGGAGCGCTCGATCGCTTCGATCGCCTGCTCGAGCAGCTCGGTTTTCACCGCGGCCTCGACCTTGACCTTGGGCAGGAAATCGACCACGTACTCCGCGCCCCGGTAGAGCTCGGTGTGGCCCTTTTGGCGCCCGAATCCCTTCACTTCGGTGACGGTGATGCCCTGCACCCCGATCGAGGACAGAGCCTCGCGCACTTCGTCGAGCTTGAACGGCTTGATGATGGCGGTAACCAGTTTCATGCGGCTCCTCCGGCTAGAAAGTCTTGCCGACCGACAGCACCACGCCGGCGCGGCCGAGGTTCATCGTCTTGCGCGCGTCGCTCAGCTGGTAGACGGCATCCTTGGCATTGGTGTCGACATAGGCGGCGCCGAGCGTCCAGCCGGCGAGTTCCTTGCTCATTCCGAGCTTCCAGTCGGTGTAGTCGGCGTCATCGAGATTCCGCACGCGCTGGCGCCCCACGTGGCCGAGGGCGCTCCAGCCGCCGCCGACATCGAACGTGGCCGTGAAATCGAGATATCCGGAGCCGCGCGTGTCGGGGACCGAGAAGAAATCCGAGACCGCGTGGTAGTACTTGAGACTCGCCCAGCGCCACGTACCGCCGACGTAGACCTCGGTATTGTCGATGCGGCAGTCGGTGCACACGCCGCCGCGCGGGCCGGTGAGCGTCGCCATCGACCCCGGGTAGTAGTAATAGATCGCGCCCGCGTCCAGTCCGAAGTCGCCGAACGCACGCTTGAAGCCGCCGTAGAAGTCCATCTCCAGGTTGGCGTTGGGATATAGCGCCGAGGAGACGTTGGAGTTCCAGTTGCCGACGTAGAAGCCGCTGGAGTGGGCGTAGTCGACGCCGCCCTGCAAGGCGGGATGCTGGAACGTCTGCGACAGCCCGCGGAACCGGTAATCGCTCACGAGTGAGGCATTGCCGGTCAGCTCGGCGCCGGCGATGCCGGGAACGACGAGCGCCGCGCTGACGGCGGCGCAAAAGAGGGTGCTGCGCATGAGTTCTCCCTGAGGTTGGTAAATGACCCCTTGCGTTAGCACCGGCTGTGCCAAGAGGAATGTCGCGTGTCTTCAAGCGCTTAGGAATTTTTGCGGCGGTGCAGCGCCCTGTCTTGGTGCGCTCCAGACCCCGCGCCGCCCGCCTTCGGTGCGGCACCTGCGGTACCTTGCGCCCATGGTCGACAAACGATTCTTCGAGGAGATGAACGAGCGCATCGGCGAGGCGTTCCGCAATTCGCCGGCGCACGACGTGGAGAAGAACCTGAAGGCGCTGCTCGCCTCGGGCCTGGCCCGCCTGGATCTCGTGCTGCGCGAGGATTTCGACGTGCAGCAGAAGCTTCTCGAGCGCGCGCAGGCGAAGCTCGCGGAGCTCGAAGCGCGCATCGCCGAGCTCGAACGTAAACGGGACGGCGCCTGAAGCGTTGCTCACGGCGGAGGGCTCATGTCCATTGCTGCCGTGGCGAGCCGCGCGCTCGCGGGAATTGAAGCGCCCGAGGTGACCGTGGAAGTGCACCTGGGCCCGGGCCTGCCCGCGTTCCACATCGTCGGGCTGCCCGACGCGGAAGTCCGCGAGGCGCGCGACCGGGTGCGCGCGGCGCTCAACCACGTGCGCTTCGAATTTCCTGCCCGGCGCATCACCGTCAACCTCGCCCCCGCCGAGCTGCCCAAGGATTCAAGCCGCTTCGACCTGCCGATCGCCTTGGGCATCCTGGCCGCCAGCGGGCAGCTGGGCCTTGCGGGTCTCGCGGAGCTCGAGTTTGCGGGCGAGCTGTCCCTCACCGGCGAGTTGCGACCGGTGCGCGGCGCTCTCGCGATGGCGCTCGCGGCGCGCGCAGCGCGGCGCGTCTTTGTGTTGCCCGAGGGCGATGCGCCGCAAGCCGCGCTCGCCGAGGGCGCACGCATCTTGCCGGCGCGGACGTTGCTAGAAGTGGTTGCTCACCTCGCAGGAGAAGCGCCGCTTGCGGAATACAGCCCCGTGCCCAGGCGCACCGCGCCGGTATATGCAGACTTCAACGACGTAAAGGGCCAGCAGCAAGTGAAGCGGGCGCTGGAGGTGGCTGCCGCTGGCGCGCACAGCGTTCTCATGCTCGGCCCGCCGGGCACGGGCAAGTCCATGCTCGCGGCCCGCTTCCCCGGCATCCTGCCCCCGCTCACCGAGGGTGAGGCGCTCGAAGTTGCCGCCGTGCATTCGGTGTCCTCGGCCGGCTTCGACGCGACCCGCTGGGGCGAGCGGCCCTATCGGGCGCCGCACCACAGCGCGTCCGGCGCCTCGCTCGTGGGCGGCGGCGTGCATCCGCGCCCGGGCGAGATTTCGCTCGCTCATCACGGCGTGCTGTTTCTCGACGAGCTACCCGAGTTCGACCGCGATGTGCTCGAGGCCCTGCGCGAGCCTCTCGAGTCGGGCCGCGTGTGCATCACGCGCGCCGCCCGGCAGGCGCAGTTTCCGGCCCGTTTTCAACTGGTCGCGGCGATGAACCCCTGCCCTTGCGGCCACTGCGGCGACCGCAGCGGCCGTTGCCGCTGCACGCCCGAACGCATCGCGCGCTACCGCGGGCGCATTTCCGGTCCGCTCGCCGACCGCATCGACATCAAGCTGGAGGTGCCGGCGCTGCGTGAGGCGGAGCTCGTGGCCCCGGTCAGCGGCGAGGGCTCGGGGGCGATCCGCGCGCGCGTCGAGCGCGCCCGCGCGCTGCAGATCGAACGCCAGGGGATGCCCAACGCCCTCCTGGGCACGAAGGACATCGACCGGCACTGCGACACCGACCGCGACGGCGATCAGCTCCTGCGCCATGCGCTCGCCCGGCTGCTGCTGTCGGCGCGCGGCTATCACCGGGTGTTGAGGGTAGCGCGGACCATCGCCGACCTCGCGGGCAAGCCCTCGCTTTCCGCCGAGCACATCGCCGAGGCGATTCAGTACCGGCGGCTGGACGCGAGCTTTTAGGCGGGAGGATGGCGACGTACGCGATCGGCGACGTGCAGGGCTGTTACGACGAGCTCGTGCGGCTGCTGCGCGAGATTCGGTTCACGAAGAGCCGCGACCGGCTGTGGTTCGTCGGTGATCTGGTCAATCGCGGACCGAAATCCCTCGAGGTGCTGCGCTTCGTGCGGGATCTGGACGATCGCGCCGTCGTCGTTCTCGGGAACCACGACCTGCACCTGGTGGCCCTTAACGAGGGCCTCAACCGGGTGCGCGCGGACGACACCTTCGAGGCGGTGCTCGAAGCTTCGGACCGGCAGGCGCTCATCGGCTGGCTTCGCACGCGACCGATGATGCATGTGGAGGGCAAGTGGGCCATGGTGCACGCCGGGCTGCTGCCGCAGTGGTCGGTCGACAAGGCCCTCGGGCTCGCCAAGGAAGTGGAGCAGGCGCTCGCGGGACCGGACTATCGCGAGTTCCTGCGGAACATGTACGGCAGCACGCCCGACCAGTGGAGCGATTCCCTCGCCGGCTGGGACCGCCTGCGCGTTGTCGTCAACGCGATGACGCGGCTGCGCTTCTGCACGCCGCAGGGGCGCATGGACTTCCACGCCAAGGGGAGCGCTGCCCCCCCGGGCACCGTGCCCTGGTTCGAGTTGCGCCGGGATGCGCAGGCGATCGTGTGCGGCCATTGGTCGGCGCTCGGGCTAAAGCTCTCGCAGAACCTGGCCGCGCTCGACAGCGGCTGCGTGTGGGGCGGCAGCCTGAGCGCGCTGCGGTTGGAAGACCGCGCGCTCGTCCAGCTGCCCTGCGCCGCTTACCGGCCGATCGAATGACTCAGGGCGAAACGCGCGTCATACCTGCGGAGGAGATCAAGCGTACGCGCTGGCCTGGGACGAATATGTCGCCCTCCTCCTGCACGATGGCGCGCAGCTCGCCGTTCTCGAGGCGCACGGTGATCTCGACCCCCGGCCGGCGCGTCGCGCCTTCCTCGATCGCCTGACCCGTGACGCCGCCGCCCACCGCGCCCAGCACGCCGGCTACCGTCGAGCCCCGGCCCTGGCCCACGCCGCTGCCGGCCACGCCACCGACCACCCCGCCGGCCACCGCGCCCACGCCGGAGCGCGTGCCCTCGATGGTCACCGGACGCACCGATTCCACCGTGGCCAGGCGCACGGTCTGCTCGCGCAGCGCTTCGCCGCGGCTGTAGACGTCGCCCGAGCGCGGGCTCGCGCAGCCCGCGATGAGCGCGGCGCCTAGCGCGGCCAAGAGCATCGTTCTAGACATCACTTATTCCAAGGCGAGTAGCCGAAGGCGCGCTTGAAGCGCTCCTCAATGTCTTCGCGCGAGGGCGCATGGTTCTGCCCGCCGCGATAGGCGATCTTGATGGCACCCAGCACCGCGCCCAGCCGCCCAATGCTGGGCCAGTCCCAGCCGCGCACGATGCCGTAGAGGAGGCCCGCGCGATAGGCGTCGCCGCAGCCGGTGGGATCGACGATGCGCTCCGCGGGCACCACTGGGATGTCGAAGCGCTCGCCGCCGGCGAAAATGGTCGAGCCTTCGGCGCCGCGCGTGGCGATGAGCGCCCTCACGTCCCGGGCGATGGCCTCCAGGCGGCGGCCGGTCTTTTCCTCGAGCAGCTTGCCCTCGTAATCGTTGACCGCGACGTAGTCCGCGAGGCGCAGGAACTCCGCCAGTTCCTCGCCCGAGAACATCGGCAGCCCCTGGCCGGGGTCGAAGAGGAACGGCACGCGGTGCTCGGCGCATTCGCGGGCGTGCTGCTGCATGCCCTGCTTGCCGTCCGGGCCGATGATGGCGAGGCGCGCGCCGAGGGTCTTGTCGACCCGGTTCTCGTGCGAGTAGTTCATCGCCCCCGGGTGGAAGTTGGTGATCTGGTTGTTGTCGAGATCGGTCGTGATGAAGCCCTGCGCGGTGAATTGCCCGGCAATGCGCTTCAGGCGCTCGGTGGCGATGCCCAGGCCGCGCAGGCGCGCAACGTAGGGGTCGATGTCCTCGCCCACGGTGGCCATGACGATCGGCTGCTCGCCGAGCAGCCGCAGGTTGTAGGCGATGTTGCCGGCGGTGCCGCCGTACTCGCGCCGCATCTCCGGCGTCAGGAAGCAGACATTCAGGATGTGAAGCTGGTCGGGCAGCAGATGGTTCCGGAAGCGATCCGGGAACACCATGATGGTGTCGTACGCAATGGAGCCGGTGACGAGGATGGTCATGATGGATAGAACAATACAAGCTCGTATCCGCTCGCGCGAGCCTTGCTCGCGTCCAGATACACCGTGAGCGAGGCCTCGCCGCCGGGCGCAAGGCCGCGCGCAAGCCGCTGCGGGGCCTCGGCAGGCTCAAGGTATTCCGGCGGGGCGAGCGCGCGGCTCACGACCGGCAGGTTCGCCTCGTCGGTGAGCGTCAGGTGCAGCGAAGGATACTGCTGCGGAAACGGAGCGCGGTTGCGGATCACCGCATGCAGCACGATGAGACCTTCGCCGCGTGCGTCTTCGCGCACCTCGTAGGAGTCGATGCTGAGCAGGCGTAGCTGCCGCGGCAGCGGCACCTCGCAGCCGAGCGGCCGGCACGCAGCCTCGAGCGGCGCGCGCGCCGCGGGCACGCTCACCGCGAGCTCGGCGCGGAAGTGATAGACCGCCTGGGCCAGAAGCACGACGAGCGCCAGGGCGGCGAGGCTCCACCACAGCGCGCGCCGCGGCGCCGGCGGCTCGGCGAGGAAGGCGGGCACCGGCGCTTGCCCAGGCGGGGACGGCCTGGGTAGCGGCGTCGGTGCTGCCGCTCGGCGCGCCGCGTCGAACAGGCCGAGCTGCGGCGAGGGCTCCAGGCGCAGGCGCTCTGCGCTCGGGTCCATCAGGTTCGCGATGCCATCAAACACCTCGCCGCACTTGCCGCAGCGCACCTGCCCGCGATGCGCGGAGAGCTGCGGCGGCGCCACGCGAAAGGCGGTGGCGCAGGCCGGGCAGCGGGTGGCGAGGCTCATGCGCGGCCGCCGGCGACCAGCGCCCAGCCTTCGAGGAGCGCCTCGGTTCGCAGCTGCAGCCACGGTGCGTATGCCGCCGCCACTTCCGGCGCTTGCGCCCCGAGAATGCCGGCGAGCGCCAGCCGCCCGCCCGGAGCAACGCGGGCCGCGAGCAGCGGCGCAAGCTCGATCAGCGGCTGGGCGAGGATGTTCGCGACCACGATATCGTAGGGACCAGGGTGCCGGCCCTCGGGCAGCGTCGGACGCAGCACGACGCCGTTGGCAAGCGCGTTGGCGGTGGCGGTCTCTACGGCCTGAGGGTCGATGTCGACCGCGTCCACCCGTGCCGCGCCGAGCTTCGCGGCGGCGATCGCCAATATACCCGAGCCGCAGCCGTAATCGAGGACCGCCTCGCCGCCGTGCACGTGGCGCGCGAGGAACTCGAGCATCAGGCGCGTCGTGGGATGCGAGCCGGTGCCGAACGCGAGGCCCGGGTCGATTCGCACCACCGCGCGCTGGGAAGGCGGCACGTGCCAGGTTGCACCGACCCACAGCCGTTCGCCGATCTCCACCGGCGCGAACTGCGACTGGCTGCGCCGTACCCAGTCCTCCTCGACGACGGCACGGACCGAAAACAGGGGCGTCTGCAGCTTTGCCCGCGCGCAGGCAGCGCCGAGGACCTCGGCCGGATCGTGCGAATCGGCCAGGAGCACCTCGAGCGTCGTGCGCGGCGCCTGCACGTTGTCGTGCGCCACCGACGCGGCGCCCGCATCCAGCAGTGCCTCGCTCAGCGCCTCGGCGTCCTGCGCGGCGATTTCCAGGCTGAGCGCGCGCAGCGCCATTACTTCTTCTTTTGTTCCTGCGCGAGCTTTTGCTCGAGGTAGTGGATGGAGACGCCGCCGCGCATGAACCGGCTGTCGTCGAGCAGCTCCCGGTGCAGCGGAATGTTCGTCTGGATGCCTTCGACCACCATTTCGGAGAGCGCGATGCGCATGCGCGCGAGCGCCTGCTCCCGGCTCGCGCCGTAGGCGATCACCTTGCCGACCATGGAATCGTAATACGGGGGCACCGTGTAGCCTTGGTAAACGTGGGAGTCCACCCGGATGCCCGGCCCCCCGGGCGGGTGGTAGGACGTGATCTTGCCCGGCGAGGGCGTGAAGCGGTAGGGGTCCTCGGCATTGATCCGGCACTCCAGCGCATGGCCGCGGAACTGGATGTCCTTCTGGCGGAAGCGCAGCTTCTCTCCCGAGGCGATGTGGATCTGCTCCTGCACGATGTCGATGCCCGTAATCATCTCCGTGACCGGGTGCTCCACCTGCACCCGCGTGTTCATCTCGATGAAGAAGAACTCCCCGCCCTGATAGAGGAACTCGAAGGTGCCGGCGCCGCGGTAGCCGATGCGCCGGCAGGCATCGACGCAGCGCTCGCCGATGCGGTCGCGCAGCTTTGCCGGCAGCTCGGGCGCGGGCGCCTCCTCCAGCACTTTCTGGTGGCGGCGCTGCAGCGAGCAGTCGCGCTCGCCCAGGTAGACGGCGTTCTTGTGGGCGTCGGCGAGCACCTGGATCTCGATATGGCGCGGCTGCTCGAGGTAGCGCTCGAGGTAGACCATCGGGTTGGCGAACGCGGCCTGCGCTTCCGTGCGGGTCATGGTGACCGCGTTGAGCAACGCCGCCTCGGTGTGGACCACGCGCATGCCCCGGCCGCCGCCGCCGGCGGCGGCCTTGATGATCACCGGATAGCCGACCTTGCGCGCGATGCGCACGATTTCCTTGGGGTCCTCGGGCAGCGCGCCCTCGGATCCCGGCACCGTGGGTACGCCCGCCTTGGCCATCGCCTGCTTGGCGCTCACCTTGTCGCCCATCAGCCGGATGTTCTCGGGCCTGGGACCGATGAACACGAAGCCGGATCGCTCCACCTTCTCGGCGAAATCCGCGTTCTCCGAGAGGAATCCGTAGCCAGGATGGATGGCCTCGGCGTCGGTGACCTCCGCGGCGCTGATGATCGCCGGGATGTTGAGGTAGCTCGCGGCCGCCGGCGGCGGGCCGATGCAGACCGACTCGTCGGCGAGCTTCACGTACTTCGCCTCAGTGTCGGCCTCGGAGTGCACGACCACCGTGCGGATCCCAAGCTCCCGGCAGGCGCGCTGGATCCGCAGCGCGATCTCGCCGCGGTTGGCGATCAGGATCTTGCCGAACATCTAGCCGAGCACGAACAGCGGCTGGCCGTACTCCACGGGCTGGCCGTTCTCGACAAGGATGGCCTTCACCACGCCCGGGGCGTCCGCCTCGATCTCGTTCATCAACTTCATCGCCTCGATGATGCAGACCGTGTCGCCCTCCTTGACGGTGTGGCCGACCTCGACGAACGGCTTCGCGTCGGGAGAGGCTGAGCGATAGAAGGTGCCCACCATGGGCGCCTTGACCACGTGGCCGTCCTGGCCGGCAGGAGCTTCGCCGACGGACCTGCTCGACGCGTCGGGCGCAGCCGGTGCGACGACCGGGGGCGGCAGGGCCATCGGCGCCGGGGAGTTGATGGGCGTTACGCTGACCGTTCCCCCTCGTACGATCTTGACCTTTTCTTCTCCTTCGGTGATCTCGAGCTCCGCGATGCCCGACTCCTGCACGAGGTCGATCAGCTTCTTCAGCTTACGCAGATCCATGTTATGCGCCCCAAGCGGCTTTTTGTTCGACTTTCGCCGCAGAACGCCGGAGTTTAGCGCAATAGCGCTTCCAGCTCTTTCCGAAGCTCCTCGGGGGAGTAAGCACCCAGCTTCCGCGCTTGCAGGCCCCCGTGGCGGTTCAACAGGACGCTGAACGGCAGCCCGCCCCCTGGGTTGCCCAAACGACGCATAAGGTCGATCGCGTCCATACCGCCGAGAAGGATGGGATATGTCAACGGAACTTTTAGGAGAAATTCCTGCACGTTAGCTGCATTATCGACGGCGATCGCCACTATACGCAGTCCCCGCGCGGAGTAGGATCGGAGCGCGTCGTCGAACAGCGGGAGTTCCTCCCGGCAAGGGGCACACCAGGTCGCCCAGAAATTACAGAGCAAGGCATTCCCCTGCCACTCCGCTACGCGGCGGGTGCGCCCCTCGAGGTCGGCAAACTCGGCGGTGAGCAAATCGGGTGCGCCGCTTCGGGATTGCAAGGCCAGCACGCCGAAGATCCCGCCCGCCGCGGCGGCCCCGAGCGCGACCCCCCCGAGGACTAGCGCCTCACGCCTGCCCGGCCGCATTGCGAACGAGGGCCCCGACTTCGCTGATGCCGGCGCGATCGGCGACCCGACCGGCGACGGATGTCTTGAGGGCCAGGCGCTCGTCGCGCGGGTCGAAGATCGATAGCCGCAAGGGTGCGCCCCGCCACTGAAGCGTGATTACGCTGACCGCGCGCGCGCGGTCGCCGGCAAAGTGCCGCGTCTCGCGCGTGTCGTAATTGAGATTGCGGTCCAGAAGAAAGATTTCGACCTCCTTCGCGCTGTCGGGGAAAAGCTGCAGCTCGATCTCGGCATACGGTCCGGCGGTGCCCTTGAGAACCGGACCGGTCAGGTAAGGGTGAAACTGCCGCAGGGCCTGCATGGCTTCGAATGCGATTTCGCGCAGTTGCGCGACGCGTTGCGGGTGCTCCTCGGGCTGGTAGAGCGCCAGATAAGCGCGCAGCTCCGCTTCGATCTCGTCGTTGCGCGGCAGCACCTGGGCATCGGCCGCGCCCAGCTGGCGAGCCGCCTTGCGTTTGGCGAGGGCGAAATCGTCGATGCCGTCCTCGGCCATCAGCCGCGCGGCGGCCGCCGCGATGCGCGCCCGGGTACCGGTCTGCCTGTTGCTCTTGCGGCTCATCGTCGACGCTCTCTCGCTGAATATAGCTTAAGGAGCTCGCATAGAATCCGCCCCTCGCCCATGCGCATGCACCTCCACATCCTCGGCATCTGCGGAACATTCATGGGCGGAATCGCCGCAATTGCCCAGGCGGCGGGGCACCGCGTGACCGGCTGCGACGCCAACGTCTATCCGCCGATGAGCGAGCAGCTCCGCGCTCTGGGGATCGAGCTCACCGAGGGCTTCGCCGCCGACCAGATCGCCTTGCGCCCCGACGTCTGGGTGGTCGGCAACGTCGTCACGCGCGGCAACCCTCTCATGGAAGCAATTCTCGACCGCGGCGAGCGCTACGTCTCCGGGCCGCAATGGCTGGCCGAGCAGGTGTTGCTGGGCAAGCACGTCCTTGCCGTCGCCGGCACGCATGGCAAGACTACGGTCTCCGCGATGCTCGCGTGGATCCTCGAGCGCGCGGGGCGCCAGCCGGGGTTCCTGATCGGGGGCGTGCCCGTCGACTTTCCGGTTTCCGCCCGTCATTCGGGGTCGGACCTCTTCGTGATCGAAGGCGACGAATACGACACGGCCTTTTTCGACAAGCGCTCGAAATTCGTGCATTACCGGGCGCGGACCGCCATTTTGAATAATCTGGAGTTCGATCACGCCGACATCTTCGACGATCTGGCAGCGATTGAGCGTCAATTCCATCATCTCGTTCGAACCGTCCCGCGCTCGGGTCTGCTCGTGGTCAACGGGGCAGACGAGAACCTGAAGCGTGTACTCACAAATGGCGCCTGGACCCCGGTAGAACGGTTCGGGATAGCCGGCGGTTGGGAGGCTTCCGAGGCCGATTCGGACAACAGCTTCGAGGTGGGCTGGCAGGGGCGCCCCCTCGGGCGCGTGCGGTGGCGACTGCAGGGGCACCACAACCGGCTGAATGCGCTCGCGGCGGTCGCAGCCGCCCGGCATGTTGGAGTCGAACCGGCCGTTGCGCTGGAGATCCTCGGAACCTTTTCCGGGGTGCGCCGCCGGATGCAAGTGCGCGGACAGGCCGCCGGCGTGACGGTCTATGACGATTTTGCCCACCATCCCACGGCCATCCGCGTAACCCTGGAGGGACTGCGTCAACGCGTCGGCCGGCAGCGCATTCTGGCGCTGCTCGAGCCGCGCTCGAACACCATGAAGCGTGGCGTCATGAAGGATGCCTTGCCGGCGAGCCTTGCCGAGGCTGACCGGGTCTACCTCTACAGCGCAGGCCTGGAATGGGACGCCGCGGCAGTGCTCGGCAGCTTGGGAGAGCGGGCACGCTGCAGCGCGGATTTGGAGGCCCTGGTGTCGGCCGTGTCGGCGGAAGCCCGGGCCGGCGACCATGTGCTCGTCATGTCCAATGGCGGTTTCGGCGCGGTGCACGAGAAGCTGCTCGCGAGGCTCGGCGCGCGGCAGGAGAGCGCCGCGTGATCGTCTACCTCCACGGCTTCAACTCATCGCCGCAGTCGCACAAGGCGCGCGTGCTGGAGCAGTACATGGCCGAACGTGGCTTGGCCGCCGAGTACCGCTGTCCCAGCCTGCCGCCGCTCGCCTCCGAGGCCGTGCGCGCGATCGAGCGCTGCCTGCCGCCTTCGGGGCCGCTTTGCTTCGTGGGCTCGTCGCTCGGGGGCTTCTACGCCACCCACCTCGCCGAGAGGCTCGACGCCCGCGCGGTGCTCATCAATCCTGCGATCGAGCCGCACGTCGGGCTGCGCGCCTACCTCGGCCCGCAGAAGAACCTGCATTCCGGCGAACCCTATGAGCTCACCGAGGCGCATCTGCGCGAATGGGAGGCGCTCATCGTGCCCCGGGTCACATCGCAGCGCTACCTGCTGCTGGTGGAAACCGGCGACGAGGTGCTCGACTACCGGGCTGCAGTGCGCCGCTACGCGGGTGCCGAGCAGGTAGTGATCGAGGGCGGCGACCACAGCCTGCAGAGCTTCCCGCGGCATCTGCCGCGAATCCTGGCGTTCGCAGGCCATGCAGATCCTGTATGAAGAAGATGGCGAGCTGAAGGTCGGCGCGGTCCTCGCCCAGGCACCGGCTTCGCTGCAGGTCGAGAGCCCGCACGGGCGGCGCTCGAAAGTGAAGGCCGCTAACGTGCTGCTCAGCTTCGAGCGGCCTTCGGGGGCCGAGCTTCTCGCCGAGGCCGCGCGTTTCGCCGCGGAGCTCGACGTCGACTTTCTCTGGCAATGCGCCGGCGCCGGCGAATTCGAGTTCGGCCGGCTCGCCGCCGAATACGTCGGCCGGGAGCCGACTGCCGCCGAGGCGGCCGGCGTGCTGCTCAAGCTTCATTCGGCGCCCATGTATTTCTATCGCCGCGGCAAGGGGCGTTTTCAGCCGGCGCCGCCGGAGACGCTGCGGCTCGCCCTTGCCAGCATCGAAAAGAAGAAACGCCAGCAGGAGGCGATCGAGGCGTGGACGGCGCGGCTCTCCCGGTTCGAATGCCCACAGGAGGTTGCGGCGCTCCAGGACGAGCTGCTGTACGCCATGGATCGCAACAAGCCGGAGGCGAAGGCGCTGGAGCAGGCTTGCCGTCAGACCGGGCTCGCGCCCGCGCGGCTGCTCGAGCGCTGCGGGCTGCTTCCGGACCTGCATGAGTACCACCTCAGGCGTTTCCTGCACGAGTTCTTCCCGCGCGGCGTCGATTTTCCCCCGCACCCGGTGCCGGTGCCCGCGGGCGCGCTGCCCCTGTCCGAGGCCCAAGCGTTCAGTCTCGACGACCTGGGCACTTCGGAAATCGACGACGCATTTTCGGTGGCGCGCACCGCCCACGGCTTTCGCATCGGCATCCATATCGCCGCCCCCGGCCTGGCCATCGCGCCCGGCTCCGCGCTCGACGCGATTGCACGCGAGCGCCTGTCGACCGCGTACATGCCGGGGCGCAAGTTCACGATGCTTCCGCCGGACGTGATCGAGCGCTATTCGCTCGACCATGGCGGCGAGCGGGTGGCCGTTTCCTTGTACGTGGATCTCAACGAGGCCGATCTCGCGATCCGCGGGCGGCACACGCGGCTCGAGCGGGTTCCCGTGGTGGCGAACCTGCGCCATGCCCAGTACGACGTGCTGAACGAGGCCTTCGAGCAGCAGCGAAGCTGCGGGCTCGCGCACGAGGAGGACCTGCGCCTGCTCTGGCGGCTGGCGGTACGCCTGGAGGCGGCGCGCGGCCGCCCGAGCGCCGGGGCCATGCTTCTCGACTACAGCTTCCACGTCGAGGACGGGCGGGTGAGCCTTCTGCCGCGCAAGCGCGGCGCCCCGCTCGACAAGCTCGTCTCGGAGCTCATGATCCTCGTCAACACCACCTGGGGAGAGCTGCTCGCCGAGCGCGACATCGCCGCGATCTATCGCGTGCAGTCGACCGGCAAGGTGCGCCTGAGCGTGCACCCCGAGCCGCACGAAGGGCTCGGCGTGTCGTGCTATGCCTGGATGAGCTCGCCGTTGCGGCGCTACGTCGACCTGCTCAACCAGTGGCAGCTCATCGCCGCGCTGACCGGACAGCGCGCGCCGTTCGCGCGTAATTCCGATGCGCTGCTCGCGGCGTTGCGCGCCTTCGAAGTCACCTATGCGCGCTACGACGAGCACCAGCGCGCCATGGAAACCTACTGGACGCTGCGCTGGATCGAGCAGCAGGCGATCACGTCGCTGGAGGCCACGGTGTTGCGCGAGAACCTGGTGCGCGCCGAGGGCTTGCCGCTGGTGGTGCGGGTGCCGTCGCTTCCGGCGCTCGCCCCGGGCACGCGCGTGCGCCTTGGGGTGGCGGAAATCGACTATCTGGAGCGCACCATCACCCTGGTGCACCGCGAAACGCTGGCGGCAGCCGTGGCGGATGGCACAGGTGCCCCCTAGCGCAGCCGAGAGCAAAAAGCCTAGAATATGAAGGGGTTGCCAAACCGACGTGAGAATGTACTTAATGTTCTCGGACTCCAACCGGGTGCTCGGTGCTGCGCTCGGCCTGTCCATTGCGCTGCACGCGGCGGCGCTGTCGGTCCATTTCAGGTTTCCCGACCCCGCGCGACTCAAGCCCCCAGTCCAGCCGCTCGACGTGGTGCTGGTCAATGCGCGCACCAAGGACCGGCCCGCGCGCGCCGACGTGCTGGCGCAGGTGAACCTCGATCGCGGCGGCAACGTGGACGAGAGCCGCCGCGCCCGCACGCCGCTGCCGGTGACCGACCCGCGCGCGCCCGGCAGAGATCTTGCCGATGCACAGCGCCGCATGCAGCAACTGGAGGCGCAGCAGCAGGCGCTGCTTAGCCAGGCGCGCCAGGCGCCGGTGCAGGTGCCGCCCGAGGCGCCGAGGGCTCCGCCCTCGGAGCAGGCGGCTGCCCACACCGGCGGCCGCGACCTCGCGGAGCTCAGGTTGGCGGCGCTGAGGCTGCAGGCGCAGATCGACCGGCAGGTGGAGGAATATCAGAAACGTCCGCGCAAGGCCTTCGTAGGCGCAAGCGCGCGCGAGTACCGCTTCGCGCAGTACGAGGAGGACTGGCGCGTGCGCATCGAGCGCATCGGCACGCTGCACTATCCGCCAGAGGCACGCGGGCGCCACTACGGGCACCTGCGCCTCACGGTCACGATCCGTCCCGACGGCACCGTGGATTCGATCGAGCTCGACCGCTCCTCCGGCCTCAAGGTGCTCGATGCCGCGGCGTTCAAGATCGTGCGCCTCGCCACGCCCTTCGCCGCCTTTCCTCCCGAGATTCGGCGCGACACCGACCTTCTGGTGATCACCCGCACCTGGTTCTTCGGCAAGGGCGACCGGCTCTGGACCGAATCGCGGCCGTGAAGCGCCGCCGCCGCTTCCGCGGCGTAGTGCTTGCCTGGAAGGCCTTCTGCTATGCGCTGGGCATTGCGGTCGTGCTCTTCGCCGGCCTGCAGCTGTACTACTTCTCGCATCTCCTCTATTGGCGCTCCTTCGAGCCGGCGACCAGCGCCTTCATGGAGCGCCGCCTCGCCGCGCTGCGCGAGCACGACCCCCGCGCGGCGCTGCGCCACCACTGGGTGCCCTATGAGCGCATGTCGCCCCACCTCAAGCGTGCGGTGGTCGCGGCCGAGGACGCGCGCTTCCTCGAGCATGAGGGGTTCGACTGGGAGGCGATTCACAAGGCGCTGGCGAAGAACGAGCAGCGCGGGCGCGTGGTCGCGGGCGCCTCCACCATTTCCCAGCAGCTCGCCAAGAACCTCTTTCTGTCGGGCAGCCGCACGTGGCTGCGCAAGGGGCAGGAGGCGCTCATCACCTGGATGATGGAGCGCACGCTGTCCAAGCGCCGCATCCTCGAGCTCTACCTCAACCTCGCGGAGTGGGGCGAGGGCGTGTTCGGAGCGGAGGCCGCTGCGCGCCATCACTTCGGCGTGAGCGCGGCAGCGCTCAGCCCGGAGCAGGCCGCGTGGCTCGCCGCGGTGCTTCCGAGTCCGCGGCGCTACGAGCGCGGCCGCACCACCGCGTATCTCGAGGGCCGCGTGCGCACCATCCTCGCGCGCGCGGCCGTCGCGCAGGTGCCCTGATACAGTGGTCCATGTCTGAGACGATGAACCGGCCGGAGCGCGCGCGCCTCGAGATCGAGGAGCTGAAGCAGAACCTTGCCCGGGTGCGCGAGCTGTTGCCCGAGGCCGAGCGCCGCGCCGAGTTGCGGCAGGCGCTCGACGGGCTGCACGTCGCCGATATCGCCTACATCCTCGAGGCGCTGCCCCCCGAGGAGCGCCTCGCGGTGTGGGAGCTCGTCAAGGCCGACCGCGACGGCGAGATCCTGGTTGAAGTCTCCGATGCGGTGCGCGAATCGCTCATCGAAAGCATGGATTCGGCGGAGCTCGTCGCGGCGGCGGAGACGCTGGAGGCTGACGAGCTCGCCGACATCGCGCCGGATCTGCCCCCGGCGGTCGTCGCCGCGGTGGTGCAGTCGCTGCCGGCGGAGGAGCGCGAGCGGCTGCGCGCGGCCCTGTCGTATCCGGAGGGCACCGTCGGCGCGCTGATGGACTTCGACCACGTCGCGGTGCGCGAGGAAGTGACCTTGGAAGCGGTGACCCGCTACCTGCGGCGCATGGACAAGCTGCCCGATCACACGGATCAGCTGTTCGTGGTCGACCGCGCGCAGCGCCTGAAAGGCAGCCTGCCGCTGACGCGCCTGATCGTCTCCGACCTCGACCTCGCCGTGGCGCGGGTGATGATTCCCGAGCAGGTGCAGCTGCACGCCGAGGACGCGGCCGAGGACGCGGCGAGCGCCTTCGAGCGCTACGACCTCATCTCCGCTCCGGTCACCGACTCGGCCGGGCGCCTGATCGGCCGGCTGACCGTCGACGCGGTGGTCGACTACATCCGCCAGCGCAGCGCCGAGTCGCAGCTGGCCGAGGCCGGCCTGCGAGAGGAAGAGGACGTGTTCGCGCCGGTGCTCGACAGCTTCCGCAACCGCTGGGCATGGCTTGCCATCAACCTGGTGACCGCGTTCATCGCCTCGCGGGTGATCGGGCTTTTCGAGGGCTCGATCGCGCAGCTCGTGGCGCTCGCCGCGCTGATGCCCATCGTCGCCGGCATCGGCGGCAACTCCGGCAACCAGACGATCACCATGATCGTGCGCGCCGTGGCGCTCGGCCAGATCCAGAGCCCGTACTGGCGCAAGCTGGTGGCGAAGGAGATGGGAGTGGCGCTGCTGAACGGCGTGGTCTGGGGATCGCTGCTCGGCGCAGTGACCTATCTCCTCTACGGCAACCTCGCGCTCGGCGGCGTGATGGCGCTCGCCATGCTCCTCAACCTCCTGCTCGCCGCCGGGATGGGCGTCGCCATTCCCTGGATCCGGGTCAAGCTCGGGCGCGATCCCGCGCTCGGCTCCTCGGTGCTCATCACCGCCTGCACCGACTCGGGCGGGTTCTTCATCTTTCTGGGGTTGGCGACGCTTTTTCTGGTGTGACCAGCATCAGGCGAGGTCGGCGAAGGCGGCGCGGGCGGCGCGCAGCGTCTCGTCGATTTCCGCGCGACCGTGGGCTGCGGACACGAATCCCGCTTCATAGGCGGAGGGCGCCAGGTATACGCCGCGCGCGAGCATGGCATGGAAGAAGCGGTTGAACCGCTCGCGGTCGCACTGCATCACCTCGGCGAAGGTGGTCGGCGGCGCCGCGCGGAAATAGACGCCGAACAGGCTCCCGGCCGATTGCGCGCAGAAAACGACGCCGGCCATGCGCGCCTGCGCCTGCAGGCCTTCGGCCAGCGCCCGTGCGCTCGCCTCGATGCGCGGCTGGAAGTCGTCCGCGGCGACGAGCCGCAAGGTCGCGAGGCCGGCCGCCACCGCGAGCGGATTGCCCGACAGCGTGCCGGCCTGGTACACCGGGCCGAGCGGCGCGAGCTTGTCGAGGACCTCGCCCCGGCCCCCCACGGCACCGACGGGCAGGCCGCCGCCGATCACCTTGCCCAGCGTGGTGAGATCGGGCCTCACGCCGTAGCGCGCCTGAGCCCCGCCCCGCGCCACGCGAAAGCCGGTCATCACCTCGTCGAAAATGAGCAGCGCGCCATGCCGCGAGCACTGCTCGCGCAGCGTCTCGAGAAAGCCCGGCGCCGGCAGCACGAGGTTCATGTTGCCGGCGACCGGCTCCACGATGACCGCGGCGATCTCGGCGCCGCGCGCGGCGAACAGCTCGCGCACCTTGGCCGAGTCGTTGTAATCGAGCACGGCGGTGTGCGCCGCGGTCTCGGCCGGCACGCCGGCGGAGCTCGGGTGGCCAAAGGTGAGGGCGCCCGAGCCGGCCTTCACGAGCACCGCGTCGGCATGGCCGTGGTAGCAGCCCTCGAATTTCACGATGAGGCTGCGGCCGGTGAAGCCGCGCGCCAGGCGGATCGCCGTCATGGTGGCCTCGGTTCCGGAGGACACCAGGCGCAGCCTCTCGATTGACGGCATGAGGCGGATGACGAGCTCGGCGAGCTCGACCTCCGCGGCGGTGGGCGCGCCGAAGGACAGCGCGCGCGAGGCGGCGTCCTGGACCGCTTCCACCACCGCGGGATGGGTATGACCGGCGACCATCGGTCCCCACGACCCCAGGTAGTCGATGTAGCGGCGGCCTTCGACGTCCCACAGGTGCGGCCCCGAGGCGCGCTCGAAGAACGGCGGCGTTCCGCCGACGGCGCGGAACGCGCGCACGGGCGAGTTCACGCCGCCGGGAATGACCCGCTGGGCGCGCTCGAACAGGTTTTGGTTCGTCATGTGAACAGCCTTCCATAGTCGAGGGCGCGCCGGCGGACGTCCGGGGCGTCGAAGAGGTCCGAGACCACGGCGAGGAGCTGCGCGCCGGCCGCAATGACCAGGGGCGCGTTCTCGAGCGTGATGCCGCCGATCGCGCACCGCGGGACCGGCAGCGGCGTGCTGAAAAGCGACAACGGCGCGCGTACCGCTTGCGGCTTGGTGGGGGAGGGGAACACCGAGCCGAAGGCGATGTAATCGGCGCCCGCGGCCACGGCGCGGCGTGCGAGCGCGAGATCGTCGTAGCAGGACGCGCCCAGCAGCTTCGTGCCCAGGCGCGCGCGCGCCGCGGCCAGCTCACCGTCGCCGCGGCCCAGGTGCGCGCCGTCGGCGTCCACCGCGAGCGCGAGCTCCACATCGTCGTTCACGATCAGCGGCACGCCGCGGGCGCGGCACAGGCGCCCGAGGGCGGCCGCCTCGCGGCGGCGCTGCGCGGCCGTGCCCGACTTCGCGCGGTACTGCACGGCGGCGACGCCGCCTTCGAGCGCGGCGCGCACGCGCGCCTCGATCACGGCGAACTCGGGTCCCTCGGGGGTGATCGCGTAAAGGCCGCGCAGCGTCATGCGCCGGGAGCGAGCCCGCGATGCGGCAGGTGCTGTCCGGCGCCCGGTCGGAAGCCGCGCGCGAGCGCCTGCCAGGTGAAGGCTTGCGCTTCGCGTGCCGCCTGCGGAACGTCGAGGCCGCGAGCGAGCCCGGCGGCCAGGGCAGAGGCGAGCGTGCAACCCGAGCCGTGATAGCTCGCGGGCAGGCGCGGCCAGCGGTCTTCCCGCACCGCGCCGTGCGCGCCATAGAGCGTGTTGGTCACTTCCGGCGCCTCCTCGTGCGTTCCGGTGACGAGCACGTACCCGGCGCCGCGCGCGAGGAGCGCCTTGGCGCAATCGGCGAGCGCGGCGCATCCACCGAGGCGGCGCGCCTCCACGCTGTTCGGCGTGGCGACGGTCGCAAGCGGCAGCAGGAACTCGCGCAAAGCGTGCACCGTGTCCTCGCCGGCGAGCGGGTCGCCCCGACCGGAGGCGAGCACCGGATCCAGCACCACCGGCACGCGCGGGTGCAGTGCAAGCAGCTCGGCGACGGCGCGCGCGTTCTCGCGCGAGCCGAGCACGCCGAGCTTGAACGCGGCGATGCGCAGGTCGGCGAGCAGGGCGTGCGCCTGGGCGCGTACCAGGGCGGCGTCCACCGCGTGCAGCGATTCCACACCGCGCGTGTCCTGCACCGTGATCGCGGTCAGTACCGATACCGGATGGCAGCCGCAGCTCGCGATGGTGAGCACGTCGGCCTGAAGCCCCGCGCCGCCGGTCGGGTCGCTGCCGGCGAACGTGAGCACGATCGGGGGAGAAGAGGACATGCGCTAATATCCGGCCGATTCTACTGCCGCCCGCGGTGCGGGCTCCCGTATGGCTGAAAACCAAGTAGCGTTCAAAACCTGGATGTGCCTCATTTGCGGCTGGGTTTACGACGAGGCCGCGGGACTGCCCGACGAAGGCATCGCGCCGGGCACGCGCTGGGAAGACGTGCCGATGAACTGGACCTGCCCGGAATGCGGCGCGCGCAAGGAGGATTTCGAGATGGTGGAAATCTGAGCCCGCGGCCGCCAAAACTTTAGCGCGGAGGCCGCCTCTAACCGCTTTCGCAGTAAACTGCCGGGTGGCCGCATGTCCTCGCGAATCTCCTCCATCAACCTGACGCACCACTTCCTGATCGCCATGCCGAACATGGCCGATCCGTACTTCGCGAAGACGCTCACCTACGTCTGCGAGCACAACGAACAGGGCGCGCTCGGGCTGGTCGTGAATCGACCTATCGACCTCACTCTGCAGGCGCTGTTCGAGCGCCTGCAGTTGACGCTGCGCGACAACGAGCGGGCCGACGCGCCGGTGTACTTCGGCGGCCCAGTGCAGACCGACCGCGGCTTCGTGCTGCACTCGCCCGCCGGCGCCTGGCAGTCGACACTGCGCGTGGCCGATCACATCGGGCTCACCACCTCCAAGGACATTCTGGAGGCCGTCGGGCGCGGCGAGGGGCCGCAGCAGCTGCTCGTGACGCTCGGCTATGCAGGCTGGTCCCCGGGGCAGCTCGAGCACGAGATCGGGCAGAACGCCTGGCTCACGGTCGAGGCGCGCGACGGCATCCTGTTCGACACCCCTGCCGAGGAGCGGCTGCCGGCGGCGATGGAGCTGCTCGGGCTGGACTTCGCCCGCCTGCAGGACGAAGCAGGACATGCCTGAGCGCCTCGCGCGCTCCGCTGCGCGTCCCGTCCGCACCGTCCTCGCCTTCGATTTCGGCCTCAAGCGCATCGGCGTTGCCGTCGGCGAGCCCGAGCTTCGCACCGCGCATCCGCTGCCGGCGATTGCGCGCTTCGACGACATCGCGCCGCTCGTCAGCGAGTGGGGCCCCGCCGCGCTGGTGGTGGGCCGGCCCACCTCGGCGCAAGGCGAGCCGCACGCCATGACCCGCCGTGCGGAGGAGTTCGCGCGCCGCCTGGAGCGGCGCTTCGGCCTGCCGGTGGCGCGCGTCGACGAGCGCTACAGCTCGCTCGAGGCCGAAGCGCGCCTGCGCGGGCTCAAGCGCAAGCAGGTGGACTCGGTGGCCGCCCAGCTCCTGCTCGAGCAGTACTTCGATGAAGCTGCCTGACGCCGAGGCGCTCTGCGCCGGGCTCGCGCGCGAGCTCGAGCCGCGCGTCGGACCCAACACCGCGATGGTGGGCTTGCACACCGGCGGCGCCTGGCTCGCAGAGCGGCTGCACGCGGCGCTCGGGCTCGATGCGGGGCTCGGCCTCATGGACATCGCCTTCTACCGCGACGACTATGACGCCCAGGGCCTGAAGCACGATCCCAAGCGAACCCGCATCCCGTTCGACGTCACCGGCAAGGACCTGCTGCTGGTGGACGACGTCCTCTACACCGGGCGCACGGTACGCGCCGCCATGAACGAGCTGTTCGACTACGGCCGCCCGCAGAGCATCACGCTGGTGGTGCTCGCCGACCGCGGCGGCCGCCAGCTGCCCATCTGCGCGCAGCACTGTGGCGCGCGCCTGGAGGTGCCGCCCGGGCTGCGGCTGCGGCTGCGCCGCGCGGCCGACGGCCGCCTGGACCTCGCGCTCGAGCCCGCCCGTGGCCCGTAACCCGCAGCTCAACGCCCGCGGCGAGCTGCAGCACCTGCTCTCGATCGAGGGCCTGCCGCGCGAGATCGTGCTGCGCATCCTCGACACGGCCGAGTCCTTCGCCGGCGTCACCGAGCGCGAGGTGAAGAAAGTGCCGCTGCTGCGCGGCAAGAGCGTGTTCAACCTCTTCTTCGAGCCCTCGACGCGCACGCGCACCACCTTCGAAATCGCCGCGAAGCGGCTCTCGGCCGACGTCATCAATCTCAACATCGCGGTGTCCTCGGCGAGCAAGGGCGAGTCGCTGCTCGACACCGTGGCCAACCTCTCGGCGATGCAGGCCGACATC
Organism: Burkholderiales bacterium; assembly: GCA_035540415.1. Classification (GTDB taxonomy): domain Bacteria; phylum Pseudomonadota; class Gammaproteobacteria; order Burkholderiales; family SG8-39; genus SCGC-AG-212-J23. The sequence goes on from DATLGR010000016.1 coordinate 43,487, forward strand.
TTCGTCGTGCGCCACGCCTCCTCGGGCGCGCCGTACCTGATCGCGCGCCAGGTCAAGCCGCACGAGCACGTGGTGAACGCGGGCGACGGGCGCCACGCGCATCCGACGCAGGGGCTGCTCGACCTCTACACCATCCGTCACTACAAGCGCGACTTTACCGCGCTCACCGTGGCCGTGGTCGGCGACATCCTGCACTCGCGCGTGGCGCGCTCGCTGATCCACGGCCTCACCACGCTCGGCGTGCCCGAGGTGCGGGCGATCGGCCCGCGCACCCTGCTGCCGGCGGGGGTCGAGGCGCTCGGGGTGCGCGTGTTTCACGACATGCGCGAGGGGCTGCGCGACTGCGACGTCGTGGTGATGCTGCGGCTCCAGAACGAGCGCATGCGCGGCGCGCTCCTGCCTTCGGCGCAGGAGTTCTTCAAGCACTACGGCTTGACCGCGGAGAAGCTGGCGCTTGCGCGCCCCGACGCCATCGTCATGCATCCGGGGCCGATGAACCGCGGCGTGGAAATCGACTCGGCGGTCGCCGACGGCGCGCACTCCGTGATCCTGCCGCAGGTCACCTTCGGCATCGCGGTGCGCATGGCAGTGATGAGCCTGGTGGCGGGCGGCTGATGCGGCTGCACATCCGCAATGCGCGCGTGGTGGATCCGGCGAGCGGGCGCGACGCGCCCGGCGAGCTCTTCGTCGAGGATGGCCGCCTGGTGGAAAGCCTGCGCTCGGCCGAGCGTGTCATCGACGCCCGGGGCCTCGTGGTGGCGCCGGGCTTCATCGACCTCTCGGCGCGCTTGCGCGAGCCGGGCGCCGAGCACAAGGCGACGCTGCACTCGGAGCTCGAGGCGGCGGCGGCGGGCGGCGTCACCAGCCTCGCCTGTCCGCCCGACACCGACCCGCCGCTCGACGAGCCCGGGCTGGTCGACATGCTGCGCCGGCGCGCCAAGGCGCTCGGGCGCGCGCGCGTCTACCCCGTGGGAGCGCTGACGGTGAAGCTGAAGGGCGAGGCGCTCGCCGAAATGGGCCAGCTTGCGGAGG
>DATLGR010000017.1:0-2153 GCA_035540415.1 Burkholderiales bacterium
CCCCGAAAGTCCCCATACGAGGAGAACCGGCGCGAGCACGCCGCCCGCGACGATCGCGCCGGCAAGCGCCGGCAGGTCCGCGCGGCGCAGCGCCGCCTCGCGCCGTGCGGCCCCGCGCACCGCTCGCGCCAGCGCAAGACCGATATAGGAGCCCAGATAGAGCAAGCCGGCGATCAGGACCGGATCGAGCGCGCCGGTCAGCGGCTTGAGCGCCGGCGTGGCGGCGCCGAAGAGCGCCGCCGCGGCGAGCGCGAGAAGCGCATAGCGCTGCAACGACAGTGCGATCACGCCACCCTGAGCACGCCGGTCATCCCAGTCGCCTGGTGCTCGAGCACATGGCAATGCAGCATCCAGTCGCCGGGGTTGTCGGCCACGAATGCGATCTCGGCACGGCTGTCCGGATCGAGCAGCACCGTGTCGGCAAACTGGCGCGGCAGCACCGCCCGGCCGTTTTTCGACACCACGCGGAACACGTGCCCGTGCAGGTGCATGGGGTGGTGCCAGGAGGTCTGGTTGATAAATTCCAGCCGGTAGGAGCGGCCGTACGCCAGCGTAAGGAGCGGGGGATGCGCGTGATGGTCGTGCTCCGCCACCGGCCTGCCGTTGACCGTCCAGAAGAGGCCGCGATGCTCGCGCTGGCTCGGCAGCGCCCCCATCATGCCGCCGCCGAGCACGATGCGGTGGCGCTCGGCATTGGCCTCGTCGGGCAGCGCGATCGGGTTCACCGCGAGCTGCGGCGGCGGCGGGAACGACCGTCGCAGCGGCGCCTCGTCGCGATAGTCGAGCTCGAGGAGGCGGTAGGCATTGCGGTAGAAGTCGTCGATGACCCGGTGGCGGCTGCCGGGCGCCGCCGTGCACTCGAGCAGCAGGTCGGCGCGCATTCCCGGCCCGAGCACCACGCGCTCGAGCCGGTGTGGGGCGACCGGGTGCCCGTCGAGGGCGATCGCCCACGGCTCGTGGCTTTCGAAGCGCAAGCCATAGATGCGCGCGGTGGAGGCATTGATGAGCCGCAGGCGCAAGCGCTCGCCCCCCCGCACCGCGAAGCGCTCTCCAAGCGAGCCGTTCACGGTGACGGTATTGCCGATGCGCCCCGCATGGCTCGCGTCGCGCGGATTGCCGAAGTCCTCGCGCACGCGCGCCTCGCGATCGAGCCGCCAGTCGGACAGCACCCACACGAGGTCGCGGTCCACCGCCGGCGGCTCGCGCTCCTCCACGATCAGCGCGCCGTAAAGCCCGCGCGCCACCTGCTCCGCGCTCCCGAGGTGCGGGTGGTACCAGAACGTGCCGGCGTCGGGCAGATCGAACTCGTACACGAAGCGCCCGCCGCGTGCGGCGATCGGCGGCTGCGTCACGTGTGGCACGCCATCCATCGCATTGGGCAGCCGGATGCCGTGCCAGTGCACCGTCGCATCCACGTCGAGCGCGTTCTCCACCTCGAGGCGCAGCCGCTCGCCCTGGCGAAAGCGAAGCTGGGGCCCGGGAACCGTGCCGTTGAACGCCCAGACGTCGGTGGCCGGATGCCCCGCCCCGACGAGCGCCTGCCGGGCGGGCGCGAGGCGCAGCCCCGCGGACCGGGCCCGCAAGAGAGACGGCGCCACGGCGAGCGCGGCGCCGAACAGTATGAACGCGCGGCGGTCCATCAGCGCCCGCGGATCAGGACCGGCGCATCGGGCAGCTCGTTGCGCCCTTCGCCGCGCGGCGGAAAGTGGTGCGCAAGCAGCTCCGTCGCCGCGGCGATGGCCTCCACCACGCCGAGCTCGTGCTGCCCGTCCTTCAGCCGTGCCTCCAACATGCGGCAGACGCGCTCCCATTCGGCCGGGGGCACGCAACGGGCGATGCCGCGGTCGGCGACGATCTCAATGTCGTGGTCGGCGAGCAGCAGGTAGATCAGCACGCCGTTATTTTCCTCGGTGTCCCAGACGCCGAGCTGCGCGAACACTTCCAACGCCCGCTCGCGCGGCGTCTGCCCCGCGAGCAGCGCGCCCGCGTCCAGCGCGGCCTCGACCGCGAAGCGCAGCTGGCCGCGGTGCCGCCGCTCGCTTTGGGCAATGGCGAGCTCGATAGCGGCGAGCGCCGCTGGCGGGAAGGCGCGCGATACCGCCTTGGGCGAAGCGAGCAGGTGGCGCGCCGCGCGCTTGATGTCCATGCCTACC
>DATLGR010000018.1:0-3330 GCA_035540415.1 Burkholderiales bacterium
AACACCGCCGTGAGCAGGTAGAAGGTGCGACCGAGACGCTCCTCGGCCCGCGCCTCGCCGGACGAATCGATGAGCCGCACCCGGGCCGCGCGCAGCAGCGCCGCGGCGCCCGCGCAACCCGCCAGCACCACGGCGCCCAGCCCGGCGAGCGATGCGCGCACCCCGAACGCCTGCATCGACCAGCCGAGCGCCGGGGCGCCGAACATCGCGCCCAGCGGATAAAGGCTCACCACGTAGCCGTTGGCGAGGCCGCGCGCCCCGCTCACGGTCTGGTTCACCGCCTGCTGCGCCACGATGAAGACGACGCCCGCACCGGGGCCGAACAGCAGGCCGTAGCCGAGGGCGAACTGCAGGAAGCTCGTGGCGCCGGCACAAAGCCACAGCCCGGCCGCACCCAGGGCGCCGCAGGCCAGGGCGAGGGTCGCGGGCGCAGCCCTGCGATAGAGCTGCGGCGCGAGGTTCATCCCCAGCGTGAGGGTCACCGTCGCGAGCCCGAACACGAAGCTCATCTCCGCGCGCGTCGCCGCGAGCAGCGCCTCCAGCGGCTTGAGCAGCACGCTGAACGCGTACAGCGTGCCGAACGGCAGGTTGACGGCCGTCGCCGCGAGCAGCGCCGCGGCGCCGCGGCTCACCGCTTCCAGTACCTGGAGAGCGGGAGCTTCTCGATTCCCGGAATGCGCGGCGGCTGGAATTCCTCCAGCCGGCCGAGCGGCGCCGTGGCATCGACGAGCATCTTGGCGCTGGTGCGGCTGGCGGGCGCCGAGGGATCGAGCGTCGGGCTGTAGAGGTCGGGAATGATGACGACGTCGCGGTCGGCCTGCATGCGGATGTTCATGGCCCATTCCACCTGCAGCGGATCGAAGACATCGATGTCGTGGTCCACGATCACCACGTACTTCGCGCCGAGCGGGCTCGCCAGCAGCGCAAGCCCGACGTTGCGCGCCTCGGAGGCATGGCGCTTCTTGATGCTGACCACCACGTGATGGCGGCAGGTGCCGCCGGCGGTGACGTTCACCGCCTTCACCTCCGGCGTGATGCGCGCGGCCTCGCGCCAGGCGAGCGCGGTGGCGGCCGGCTGCATCATGAAGTGGTTCTCGGTCATGGGCATGCCGGTCAGCGTGTTCTGGTAGAGCGCGCCATTGCGGAACGCGATGGCGGTCACCTGCATGACGGGCACCGGCTTCACGTCGCTGTAGGTACCCGGGTACTCGCCGAAGGGGCCGTCGTCGGCGCGCTCGCCCGGAATGGTGACGCCTTCGATCACCATCTCCGAATCCGCGGGCACCTCGACGTCGATGCTCGCGCAGCGCGCGAGCTGCACCGCCTCGCCGGCGAGCCCGCCGGCCACCGCGAACTCGTCGGTGCCGTAAGGCGCCCGCGCCTGCGAGCCGATCTGCGCCGCGGGGCTGCAGGCAATGGCCGTGGCGATCGGCGTGCCGCGCCCGCGCTCCTCGTTGCGCTCGATGATCGTGCGCAGGTGCCGGCCCGGCGGCGCGAACACCGTCAGGCGGTCGCGGCCGAGCGGCAGCAGGCGGTGGATGGACACGTTGCGCACGCCCGTCTGCGGATCCTTGGCCACCTGCAGCCCCGCGGTGATGTAGGCGCCGCCGTCCTTTTCGTAGTGGTGCAGGATGGGCAGGCGCGAAAGGTCGATGTCCGCGCCCTTCCACACCACCTCCTGGAACGGCGCGCCCGCCAGGAGCTGCGGCTCGATCACGCGTCCCTCGCGCTCGCGGTAGCGCTCGAAGAGCTCGTCCTCGGCCACGCCGAGCGCCTTGGCCACGCGCCGCTGGGTGCCGAACAGGCCGCTCAGCACCGGAAAGCGGCTGCCCTCGACGTTCTCGAATAACAGCGCCGGTCCGCCCTGGTCGGAGGCCTGGCGGGTGAGCGCGACGATGTCGTAGCGGGCCGAGATGCGGTCGCGAATGCGCACGAGGTCGCCCTCGGCCTCCAGGGCGGCGAGAAACTGGCGGATGTTCAGCATGCCGTATTAGACCAAGTTGGCGCGCCGCAGGGTGAAAACTGCCGAAATGGAGCGTCCGGCGCGCCTCTGCGTCAAGCGGCCCATCGCCGCGCATAGCCGCGCGCGCCCGCCCCGCCCACAATGGGCACTATGATCCTGCCGCAGCGCCTGGCTTCCGCCGCCATCGACCTCCCGGAATTCGTGGCGCGCGTGCTCGCGCCCTGCCCCGACATCCGCGCCGCATGGTCCCTCGGGCATCCAAGCCCGGCCGCGCCTTCCGGCGAGCAGCCCCTCGCGCGCGCGCCGAGCCGCGAGCTCCTGGTGTTCGCAAGCCCCTTCACCCTGCACCGGCTGCGCAAGACCGAAGACCGGTACCGCCGCGACGTGGAGGTGCTCGTGGTGTTCGACGGCGACGCCTTCGAGAGCGCCTGGGGCCTGCGGCGGCGCTCGGGCTCGCTCGCCCGCTGGGCCTGGCGCGAGAGCGGCGAGGGCGTCGCCTACTACGACGAAGCGCGCTGGGGCCGGGACGGCAGCGTAGTGCGCACTCGCGCCAAAGCGCTCCTGCTCTGGCGCGCGCAGTGACAATGCCGTGGCGCTTTGCCCGACAGCACGGCGCTCCTGCCGGCGACAGCGCAAAGGCCGCCGTCCGCGTATAACGCGCACATGCTCTGCGAAATCTTTCATGTGCCGCACAAGGCGTCCTTCCGCTGGAAGTGGCGCGCGCTGTTCGAAGACGGCCGGGTGAAGCAGGAATCCGAAGAAAGCTACGAGCTTTTCTACGAATGCGTCTGCGCCGCGCGCCAGCACGGCTACGCGCCCGACATCAAGTGCCGCTGACAAGCTTCCAGGGGCAGGCAGTCCGCCTTAGCCAGCCCCGGCTCGTCACATGATCCCGCAGTCCTAGCAACCGCTCGCTCCCACGGCTGGACGGCGGGGGACCCGATCTCTGTCATGATCGCCCCCGGGATGACTGAGCGCGAACTGAGATGGCGGCGGCACCCCGCATGCGCCTGCCGCGCGGCCCGTGCACTACTCGTAGCGCTGCTCGCTGCCGCGAGCACCGTCGCGCACGCCCAGACCTCCGGTCGCGTCATAAGCGTTCACGACGGCGACACCCTCACCGTGCTCCTGCTCAACCGTACTCAGGTCCGCATTGGTTTGGTGGATATTGATGCGCCCGAGCTCGGGCAGCCGTACGGCCGGCGGTCGCGGCAGGCCCTGAACCGCATCTGCGCCGGGCGCGAAGCCCAGGTTCAGCCAACGGGGAAGGAGAGCGATGAGCGCGTCCTGGCCCGGGTGACGTGCGGCGGCGTTGAGGCGAATGCGGAGCAGGTGCGGCTGGGAATGGCTTGGGTCTCCGTGCAGTC
>DATLGR010000019.1:0-1857 GCA_035540415.1 Burkholderiales bacterium
GCTTGGAGGAATCGCCGTAGCCGCGCAGGTCGGGACACACGACGGTGTAGTCGCGCGCCAGCTCGGGCGCCACCTTGTGCCACATGGCGTGCGTCTGCGGATAGCCGTGCAGGAGCAGCACCGGGGGACCTTCGCCGCCGGCCACGAGATGGATGCGCGCGCCGCGCGTGCGCACCGACCGCGCGCGGAAGCCTGGGAACAGCCCGTTCACGCGAACAGCAGCGCCGCAGCCACCTTGCGCTCCTCGGCGGCGAGGATGTTGTAGGTGCGGCAGGCGGCATGGACGTCCATCACCTCCAGCCCGATGCCCGCCCGAGCGAGCGCCGCCGTGAGCCGCGGGTGCGGAAAGCGCTGCCGTGCGCCGGTGCCGAGGATCACGATCTCCACGTCGAGGCTGCCGAGGAAGCCGAAGTCCTCGGCGGTGAGGCGGTCGAACGCCTCGGCGTCCCAGTCCACCACGCGGTCGCGCAGGACCACGACGCTGGAGGCACGCCGCTCGCCGTTCAGCACGACGTAGCCCTCGCCGTAGCCGGTGAAGGCGTTGCGGCCAGCGGGGACGGAGGCATGCAGCTTCACTGCTAGAATTCTAGCAACATGCGAGAGTTCTCCCGGATCCGGCGGCTGCCGCCGTACGTCTTCAACATCACCAACGAGCTGAAGATGGCGGCCCGGCGGCGCGGCGAGGACATCATCGACCTGTCGATGGGCAATCCCGACGGCCCCACGCCGGCGCACATCGTGGCGAAGCTGGTCGAGGCAGCGCAGCGCCAGGACACGCACGGGTACTCGGTGTCCAAGGGCATCCCGCGCCTGCGCCGCGCGATCGCCGCCTGGTACCGGCGCCGCTACGGCGTGGACCTCGACCCCGACGCCGAGGCGATCGTCACCATCGGCTCGAAGGAAGGCCTCGCGCACCTGATGCTCGCGTGCCTCGAGCGCGGCGACACGGTGCTCGTGCCGAACCCCTCCTATCCGATCCACATCTACGGCGCGATCATCGCCGGCGCCGACATCCGCTCGGTGCGCATGACGCCGGGCGTGGACTTTTTTGCCGAGCTGGAGCGTGCGATCCGCGAGCTCACGCCCAAGCCCCGGATGCTGGTGCTCGGCTTTCCGTCCAATCCCACCGCGCAGTGCGTCGATCTCGCCTTCTTCGAGAAGGTCATCGCCATCGCGCGGGCTCACGACATCCTCGTGGTGCACGACCTCGCCTACGCCGACATCGTGTTCGACGGCTACCAGGCGCCCTCGATCCTGCAGGTGCCCGGCGCGCGCGACATCGCGGTCGAGTTCTTCACCATGTCGAAGAGCTACAACATGGCGGGCTGGCGCATCGGCTTCATGGTGGGCAACCGCGACCTCGTGCACGCGCTCGCGCGCATCAAGAGCTACCACGACTACGGCACGTTCACGCCCATCCAGGTGGCTTCCATCGTGGCGCTGGAGGGCCCGCAGGACTGCGTCGAGGAGATCCGGCGCACCTACCAGCGCCGGCGCGACGTGATGGCGAAGGGCCTGCACGACATCGGCTGGATGGTCGAGGTGCCGCGCGCCTCGATGTACATCTGGGCCAGGATCCCGGAGTCGTACCGGGGACTGGGCTCGATCGACTTCACCAAGCGCCTCCTGGAGGAGGCCAGGATCGCGGTCGCCCCGGGGATCGGGTTCGGCGACTACGGCGACGACCACGTGCGCATCGCCCTGATCGAGAACGAGCACCGCCTGCGCCAGGCGGTGCGCGGGATCAAGGACATGTTCAGAAAGGACGGCCTGCTCCGGGGCGCGGCGTGATCGCGGCGCAACCGATCGTGCTCGAGGGCCACGGCGTACGCCTGGAGCCGCTCCAGCGCTTCGCGG
>DATLGR010000020.1:0-5725 GCA_035540415.1 Burkholderiales bacterium
ACACCAACGTCTTCCCCGAGCGCCCCGACCGCGCCTACGTCGGCTACATCGACGGCGGCGCGCCCAGGGCTCGAAGGGCAGCGGCGGAAAGGTGGCGATCGGCACGAGGTTGGTCTCCACGCGTGCATCCACCACGCGCACGAGCTTGGGCCAGTCGCGCCCGTCGTCCTGCACGCACTCGTCGCTCACGATGAGGAGCTTCGACTCGAACAGCGGCAGCACCGTGTGGCAGAAGCCGTTGAACGGCGGCGAGTAGCGCCAGATGCTGACGGCCTGCGGCCGCGACCGGTCCGTGAGGTCGAGGATCACCGCGCCGCCGTCGATGTAGCCGACGTAGGCGCGGTCGGGGCGCTCGGGGAAGACGTTGGTGTTGTGGGCGCGAAAGCCGGTGTCGAACTTCGCCGCCAGGCGCTGCGGGGGCGGCGCGGCGTCGCCCTTGCGGGTGCCCGGATACCACCACCGCCCCACCTCCTCGGGCCGGGAGGGATTGCGCAGGTCGACGATGCGGTAGAACTGGTCGTCGTAGGGGTGCGTGGGCTCGAAGTCCGGCGCCCCGGAAGCCATGTGCACCGTCTCGCCGTCGACGAACCACAGCGCGTGCACGCCGCGCGAATGCGGCCCCGAGGCGTCGAAGTGCGAGACGTGCCGCGGCGCCTCCGGCCGGCTCACGTCGAACACGTCGAAGCCCGCGGGCTTGAGGCCTGTCTGCTGCGTCTGGTAGGCGACCACCAGCGTGTCGCCCACCACGTCGAGGGAGTTGGAGCGCACGCGCGCGTGCGGCAGATCGGTCTGCACCACGAGCTTCGGCTCGCGCGGGTCGGTGACGTCGAGCGCGCTGAAGTTCTTGGGCGCCGACTCGTGCGCAAGCCACAGGATGCGGCGCCCGTCGCGCGCCAGCTGCAGCCCGATGCCCTCGCCGATGCCGCCGAAGCCGGCGAGCTCGTGGTGTGAAAGAAGCCGCATGTTGAGCGAGAGCGTCTCGCCGGTGCGCGGCCGGCCGGGAAGCGATGCCATCGGTGAATCCTTCGAAATTCCGGGGCTGGGAAGCGTACCCCATTCCCTTCCGTGACGTAGTGCGCTGACGCTCGCGGGGTCCGGTGCAAGACTTTGTCAGGTCGGGGGCCAGCCAGGAGCACAACATGTCGCTATCGAACACCGTCGCCTTCACCGCGCTTCTCATCATCGTCCTGCTCACCGCCGGCCACGCCCTCGCGAAGGGCGCGGGCCGTGCGCCGGCGCCGGCGGGCCCGTGCATCATCAAGCCGGTCATGACCGACGCGGAGATCGATGCCTGTCGAGTCGCCCCGCGCGGCCGCTGAGCGCGCGCGCCCCGCCGCCACGCCGGGCGCGGACGTGCACGCGGCGATTTCGAGGCACAATCGTGCCATGAGCGGCCGGCCAGCCACCGTGCTCTTCGCGGACGTGAGCGGCAGCACGAAGCTCTACGAGACGGCGGGCGACGCCGCCGCGCTCGAGGGCATCTCGCGCTGCATTGCGGCGCTGCGCGGCGCGACCGAAAGCTTCGGCGGGCGCGTGGTGAAAACCATCGGCGACGAGGTCATGGCGCTCTTTCCGAGCCCCGACGCCGCCGCCGCCGCCGCCGCCGAGATGCAAGGCAAGATGGAGGCGCTGCCCGAGGTGGCCGGCACCAAGCTCGGCGTGCGCATCGGTTTCCACAGCGGCCCGGTCCTGCAGCGCGACAACGACGTCTTCGGCGACACGGTGAATATCGCCTCGCGGCTCACCGAGCAGGCGAAAAAGGGCGAGATCATCCTCTCTGCCGAGACCGCCGGCCAGCTCGCGCCGATCTTCCGCAGCATGGTGCGCAACCTCTATGCCATCACGGTGAAGGGCAAGGCCGACGAAGTCGGGCTGGCCGAGCTCGTGTGGCGCAGCGACGCCGATCTCACCGTGTTCGCCGGCGCCAAGGCCAAGGCGCGGACTGCCGCCGGCGTGCTGCGCCTGCGCTACCGCGGCCGCGAGCTGGTGCGCCGGCGCGAGGCCGACGCCATCACCCTCGGGCGAGACCTCGGCTGCGGCCTCGTGCTGGACGACGAGATGGCCTCGCGCAGCCACTGCACCATCGAGCGGCGCCAGGAGAAGATCGTGCTGCGCGACCACAGCACCAACGGCACCTACGTCACCATCGACGGCGACGGCGAGCTGCTCCTGCGGCGCGATACGGTCATCCTGCGCCGCCACGGCTGGATCGCCTTCGGCCGCCCGCGCGGCCCGGGCGTGGAGACGGTCGAGTTCTCCTGCGACTAGCCGCGCAGCGCGAGCAGGGCGTGCGCGAGGTCGAGAAGATCGTCGGGCCAGAGGCTCATCGGACGCGGGCGCGGCGCCCCCGCCTCGGCGGCCGGCCGGCAGGCGAGCACCGGCAGGATCCAGCGCGGCGGAAAGGCTTCGCGGCCGTGCAGCGCGCCCAGTAACGCCCCCGCGACGGCCGCGTTGGTGTCGGTGTCGCCGCCGCAGCCGACGGTCGCGACGAGCGCCTCCTCCAGGGGCTCTCCCGAGCGCAGGCGGTAGAACGCGTTTTGCAGCGCGATCAGCACCCAGCCCTGCCGGGCCATGAACTGCGCCGGGCGCGCATTGGCCTCGAGGGCCGCCTGCACGCTGCCGCCGCAGTGGGCGAGCGCCGCCTGCACCATGTCCTCGCGCGAGGCGCCGGCGACGCCCGCGGCGATGGCCGCGCAGTAGGCCGCGCAGGCGTCCAGGCACACCGGGTTGGGATGGGTGAGCGCCGAGTCGAGCCGCGCGCTCGCCGCCGCGAGCGCCGGGTCGCCCGCGGCCCACACGCCGATCGGCGAGACGCGCATGAGCGAGCCGTTGGACTCGCTCTCGGTGGTGTGCAGGCCGAGCAGGCCGCGCTGCGTGGTTTCGCCGACGTCGAAGGGCCTCGACTGCAGCCAGGCGCGGTAGGCCTCGCGCACCGCCTCGACCTCGTAGGCGCCGGCGGCGAGCAGCGTGCGCGCGAGCGCGAGCGCCATCTCGCTGTCGTCGGTGGGCTGGCCGGCGATGGTGTGGTGCACGCCGCCGTCGGCCAGCTCGCGCACGCCCCGCGGGTAGCGCTCGGCGATCTCCTGCGGCGTCCTGAACTCCACCAGCGAGCCGAGGCTGTCGCCGATCACCTGGCCGAGCAGGCAGCCCTGCGCGCGCGTGAGCTCGCCGCGCTCGCGCCGCGGAAAGCGCAGCGGCACGCGCGGCTCGCGGCGCGGCTCGTCTTCCAGCCGGCTCCAGGAGAAGCGCGCGAGCGCCTGCGCGGCCTGCGGCGCGCCGGCGAAGAGCCCGCTCAGCCGGCTCGCCGCCTGGCCCTGCAGCACGATGTCGCGCCCCTCGGCATCGAGCGCCACGCCGCCGGCGGCGGCGATGAGCGCGATGCCCGCGGCGACGTCGTACTCGGCGACGCCGTGCACGGAAACCGTCGCCACCCCGTCGCCGGCCGCGACGCGCGCCATGCGGTACGCGATGCTCGGCATTGCGACGTAGCGCGCGGGCGTCACGGCGAGCGACCAGGTGAGCGGCTTGTGCGCCGACGAGGCGGTGGCCCACACCAGCTCGCCCGGCGCGAGCGCGCGCCGGGCGAGATCGCTCGCCACCGGCGCGCCGTTGCGCAGCAGCGGGCCCGCGCCCTCGGCCCACGCGATGGTGTCGTGGCCGCGGTCGGGCGAGAGCGGACAGCACACCACTCCGAGCACCGGCACGGGGCCGCGCAGCAGCGCCACCGAGATCGCGGAGCCGCCGCGCCCGGCCATGAACTCGTAGGTGCCGTCGTGCGGGTCCACCATCCAGGTCCAGCCCGCCTGCGCGCCGGTGGTCATGCCGGTCTCCTCGCCCGCGAAGCTCGCCGGCAGCAGCGCCATCAGCGCCTCGCGCAGGCGCTCCTCGATCTCCCGGTCGACTTCGCAGTGGCCGCGGTATCCGCGCGGGCCCTGCGGGCGGAAGAACTCCGCGCGCAGCCGCGCGCCCTCGGCCTCGACGGCGGCGATGACGGGCGCCAGCAGAGCGTCTACCATGCCCGATTCGGCCCGAAAGGAGTGCACATGGCGTTAGGCATCGAGGATCTCGTGGTGGGCGAAGGCGCGGACGCGGCGAAAGGCCAGCGCGTGCGCGTGCACTACACCGGGTGGCTGGTGGACGGCAAGAAATTCGACTCCAGCAAGGATCGCAACCAGCCCTTCGAGTTCTCGCTCGGCCGCGGCGAGGTGATCCGCGGCTGGGACCAGGGCGTGGAGGGCATGAAGGTGGGCGGCCGGCGCAAGCTCACCATCCCGCCGGAGCTCGGCTACGGCGCGCGCGGCGCGGGCGGCGTGATCCCGCCCAACGCCACGCTGGTGTTCGAGGTGGAGCTCCTCGGCGTCGGCTAGAGCTCGGATGGCGATTTGCGCCGCAGCGCCTTGACGCTCGCGCGCCGGCGCTTGGCCTCCATGCGCTTTTGCACCGACGAGCGCGTCGGGCGCGTCGGCCGGCGCTTCCTGGGCACGTGCGCCGCCGCGGCCACCAGCGCGTTCAGGCGCGCGATCGCCTCGGCCCGGTTCATCTCGAGGCTGCGGTGGCTCTGCGCCTTGATCACGACGACGCCGGTGCGCGAGATGCGCTGGTCGCCGAAGCGCAGCAGCCGCTCCTTCACCGCCTCGGGCAGCGACGAGGCGCGCACGTCGAAGCGCAGGTGCACCGCGTTCGACACCTTGTTCACGTTCTGGCCGCCCGCGCCCTGCGCCCGCACCGCGGTCAGCTCGATCTCGCGCTCCGGAACGATGAGCATTGCGGCCCTAGTGTAGGCAAAAAAAGGCGGCCTCGCGGGCCGCCTTCCCGTGCACCGTCGTACCGCGCCTAGCGGCGGATCGACTGCTCCTGCGAGCTCGTCCCACCGCCGTACTGCTGGGTGTTCTGGTTCTGCGATCCGGACTGCTGGACGTTCTGCGCCTGGTTGCGATCGCCCTGCTGCTGGTTGGCCTGGTTCGCGGCGCCGGACTGGCGGCTGTCCTGAGACTGGCGGGTGCCGCCCGCAGCCCCGGAGCCTTCGCGCGACTGCGACTGGCTCGACTGCTGGCCGCCACCGTATTGGCGCGATTCCTGGTGCTGCGAACGCCGGTCGTGGTCGCGCGTCCCGCCTGCGGCCGCGCCGCCTTTCTTGTCGTGGCCCTTTGCCCAGCCCTTGCCCGGATGCCCCGGCCGCTTGTCGTCGGCACGTTGCTCCTGCGACTGGGTGGCGCCGCCGTACTGCTGGGTATTCTGGCTCTGCTGGCCGCTCTGCTGGACGTTCTGCGCCTGATTCCCGGTGCCCTGTTGCTGGTTCATCTGATTGCCCTGGCCGCCGATCTGCTGACTGTTCTGGATGTTTGGGCCCGAGCGGTTGATCTCGACGTTCGCACCGGTGCCGTCGGGGCCTTTCACGCCGGCGCTCTGCGCGGCGGCAAGCGTGGTGAACGAGGCGGCCAGCACGCCGGACAGCACCATGGGGACAAACTTACGCATTTGCATCTCCTTGGGTTGGAAACAACGCAAGGCTCGCTGCAAGCGTTATGCCCGTACCTTTCAGGCTCAGCGGCGGATTTCGCCGCGCGCCCCCCGCGCCTCGATTCGGCCGGACGCGGTCTCGTCGTGAACGCGGCCCTCGCCCTCGAGCTCCGCGCGGCTTCGCGTCGGCCGACCGGAGCCCGCGCTCGCGTCGCCGCGCAGGACTTCGGCCTGGCTCTCGCTAGGAATACCCCCGGTGACACCC
>DATLGR010000021.1:0-4349 GCA_035540415.1 Burkholderiales bacterium
GCCGCCGTGGCGGTGCTCTATGCCACGCTGGTCGGCGTGCTGGTGTTCCGGCGCCTGGGCTGGCGCGACCTCTACGAGTGTTTTCTCAACACCGGCATCATCACGAGCTTCATCCTGCTGATCGTCGGCGCGGCTCGCATCTTCTCCGACCTGCTCGCCTCCGAGGCCATCCCGCAGGCGATCGTGGCCTACATGGTCCAGGTGACCGCCGACCCGATCCTGATGCTGCTGCTCATCAACCTGCTCCTGCTGGCGGTGGGCTGCCTGATGGACACCACGGCCGCGATCATCATCCTCACGCCGGTGCTGCTGCCGGTGGTGGCCCAGGCGGGCATGGATCCCAAGCTGTTCGGCATCGTCATGTGCCTCAACCTCGTGATCGGGATGGCGACGCCGCCGGTGGGCGTGGCGCTGTACCTCGCTTCCGAGATCGGCAAGGTCCGCATCGAGCGCGTCATCCGCGCCGTCTGGCCGCTGCTGCTCGTGCAGCTGGCGGTGCTGCTCATCGTCACCTACGTGCCCGACGTATCCCTCGCTCTGCCCCGCTATTTCGGCTTCTGAACCTCCAAGGAGATCCCCATGGCGCAGCCGCACGACTTGCCCTTTCCCGTCGACGAATACCGCAGCCGCGTGGCCCGGGTGCAGCGCGAGATGGAAAAGCGCGGCATCGACGTCCTCATGATCAACCACCTGGAGAACATCTACTACCTCTCCGGCTATCGGACCATCGGCTACTACTCGTTCATGGCGCTGTTCGTGCCGCCCTCCGGGGACCCGGTGCACCTGTGCCGGCTCATCGAGAAGACGGTGCTGCAGGGCTCGAGCTGGATCGACGACATGGACCTCTACCCGGACACCGAGCGGGGCCTGGACGCCGCCGTGCGCCTCATCCGCAGCCGCAAGTGGGACCGCCTGCGCATCGGCATCGACAAGAGCGCCTGGTATCTCACCATCGATGACTTCGAGAAGCTGCAGCAGGCGCTGCCCGCGGCGAAGTGGGTCGACGCCTCGCTCCTGGTCGAGGACATGCGGCTCCTCAAGTCCCCCGCCGAGCAGGCCTACAGCCGCCGGGCGGGCAAGGCCGCCTCGGAAGGCATGCGCTCGGCGCTCGGCGCGCTGCGCGCAGGCATCACGGAGGACGACCTGATGGCCGCGGCCTACCAGGGGCTGTTCCGCATGCACAGCGAGTATCCGGGGCTGCCGCCGCTCATCAACGCGGGCGTGCGGCACACCATGGCCCACGCCATGGCCGAGGGCAATCCCGTGCGCCAGGGCGACGCCGTGTACTTCGAGGTCGGCGCGAGCATCAAGCGCTACCACGCGGCCACGCTGCGCATCGGCTATGTGGGCACGCCGCCGAAGCTGTTCCTCGACCTTACCGACCTGTGCCGGCGCTCCATCGATGCCGGCCTGAAGCAGATGAAGCCCGGCAACCCCGCCGAGGCCGTGGACCACGCGGCGCGCAAGGTGATCGCCGATGCCGGCTACGGCGACAAGTTCCGCCACAAGGCGGGCTACTCGATCGGCATCGCGCTGCCACCCGACTGGAGCGAGGCCCGCACGATGATGCTGCGCGGCGGGGAGAAGCGGCCGCTGCAGCCCGGCATGGTGTTCCATTTCCTGCCCGCGGTATTCGAGTACCGCGAGTACGGCGTGGGCTTGAGCGAGACCGTGCTCATCACCGAGAACGGCTACGAGATCCTGACGGACGTCGAGCAAAAGCTCTTCGTCGTCGGCTAGGGCGGCGCCCATGAACGCCTCGGCCTCGCCCGCCGCCGTCCTCATCAGCGGCGGCCGCGTCCTCGACCTCGACGGGGACGTGCACCATCCGCCCGTGCGCGACCTCCTCGTCGTCGGCGAGCGCATTGCCGCCTGCCGCCCGGGCATCGCCGCCGATCTCGCCGCCGGGCGCGGCGTGCCCGAGCTGCCGCCGCGCGCCGCGCTCGAGCGCGTGAGCGCGAAGGACAAGCTCGTGATCCCGGGCTTCGTCAATGCGCACTACCACTCGCACGACGTCCTGCTGAAGGGCTGCTTCGAGACCATCCCGCTGGAGCTGTGGGTGCTCTCGGCGCTGCCGCCCGCGTTTCCCAAGCGCAGCAGCGCCGAGATCCGCGCCCGCACGCTGCTCGGCGCGGTCGAGTGCCTGCGCAGCGGCATCACCACCGTGCAGGACCTCGCCACCGTGTATCCGTACGACGAGGCGCACGTCGACGCCATTCTCCAGGCCTACGAGGACGTCGGCATCCGCTGCGTGTTCGCGCTGCAGGTGGCCGACGTGCCGGGCGTGAAGTCGATCCCGTTCTGGGACGAGGTGGTCCCCGCGTCGATGCAGAAGGGCCTCTCCGGCGCGGTCGAGCCGCTCGGCCGCGGCGCCGAGGTGGTCGAGCTGGTGAAGGGCGCCATCGCGCGGCGCGAGCCGGTCCATCCGCGCGTGACCTGGGCGCTCGGACCGACCAGCCCCGAGCGCTGCAGCGAGGCGCTCCTCGGCGGCTTCGGCGACCTGTCGCGCGGTCGCGGCCTGCCCATCTACACCCACATCTACGAGTCCAAGGCGATGACGCTGATGGCGCGCCACGGCCACCGGCGCGACGAGGGCTCCCTCATCCGCTATCTCGAGCGCTGCGGCATCCTGTCGCCGAAGCTGAGCCTCGCGCACAGCGTGTGGATGCTCCCGGAGGAGATCCGCATGCTGGCGGACGCGGGCGCCAACGTGGTGCTCAACCCCGTGGGCAACCTCAAGACCAAGAGCGGCGTCGCGCCGATTCGCCCGTACCTGGAGGCCGGCGTGCCGCTCGCGCTGGGCTGCGACAACTGCAGCTGCAGCGATGCGCAGAACATGTTCCAGTCGATGAAGCTCTTCACGGCGCTCGCGGCCGTCACCCATCCCGAGCCGGGTCCGCCCACCGCGCGCGACGCGCTGGCCGCGGCCACGCTTGCGGGGGCCCGCACCGCGGGCCTCGAAAGCGACCTCGGCGCCCTCAAGCCCGGCCTGAAGGCCGATCTCGCGATCCTCGACCTGACCGACCCGTCGTTCGTGCCGCTGAACAGCGTCGCGCGCCAGCTCGTCTTCACCGAGGCCGGCCGCAGCGTCGAGCACGTCATGGTCGACGGGCGCTTCGTGCTGCGCGACCGGCGCATCACCTCCATCGACGAGGCGGCGCTGCGCGAGGAGGTGGCCGAGCTCATGGTGGCCTTGCGCCGGGACCTCGACGTGGTCCTGCAGCGCAACGAGCGCATGCTGCCCTACCTCCTGGAGGCGCACCGCCGCGTCTGGCAGAGCGACATCGGGCTCAACCGGTACATCGGCGCCGGAAATGGATAGGCAGCGGCCGCCCCTGCCTTCGCCGCTGGGCCTCAGCGTGCCGCGGCAGCGCGCGCGGCGGCTGCTCCAGGGCCGCGGGCGCTACGCCGACGACGTGGGTGCGCGCCGCCTGCTGCACGCGGCTTTTGTGCGCAGTCCCCATCCGTGGGCGCGCATCGGATCGATCGACACCAGCGCTGCGCGCGCCATGCCGGGCGTCGTGCACGTCGCTACCGGCGCCGAGGTGGCCGCGCACTGCAGGCCTTATGCCGGCGTGCACCGCCTCTTTCCCGGACTGCGCGCGCCGGAGCAATGGCCGATGGCGGTGGAGCAGGCGTGCTGGCAGGGCGAGCCGGTCGTCGCGGTGGTGGCGGCGAGCCGCGCCGAGGCCGAAGATGCGGCGGAGCAGGTGGTGATCGCATGGGAGCCGCTGGCGGCGGTCGGCGATGCGGCGGCGGCGATCGCGCCGGGCGCGCCGCTGATCCATCCCCAGCTCGGCAGCAACCTGGCGTACGAAACCACGATCACGACGGGCGACGTGGAGGCGGCGTTCCGCGATCCGGCGGTGGTGGTGCAGGCGCGCTTCCGCTTCGCGCGCCACACCGGCGTGTGCCTCGAGCCGCGCAGCATCATCGCGGACTACGATCCCGCGACCCCGGCGCTCGTGGTGACCCAGTCGCACCAGTGCCCCGCACAGCAGCAGGACCTCTATGCCCGGCTGCTCGGCCTCCCGGATCACAGCGTGACGGTGCAGTGCCCGGACATCGGCGGAGCGTTCGGCGTGAAGCAGCAGCTCTACGGCGACGAGCTTGCGGTATGCGTGCTCAGCATGACTCTCGGGCGGCCGGTAAAGTACGTCGCCGACCGGCTCGAATCCTTCCTCTCCGACATCCACGCGCGCGACCACGAGGTGGCGGCGAAACTTTCCGTCGATCGCGACGGGCGCCTGCTCGGCCTGTCGGTGGACGACCTGTTCGGCATCGGCGCCTATTCCCAGTACCCGCGCTCCAGCGTCGGCGAGGGCAGCCATGTGCTGCGCCTGAGCGGG
>DATLGR010000022.1:0-2637 GCA_035540415.1 Burkholderiales bacterium
GGGCTGCGGTTGTCGAAAAGGTCCTGGCAGCGGAACGCGGTACCGACGGCAAGGCCATTGCGCTCGGCCCAGGCCTGCAGCGTCAGGCAGGCCTCGCGCGTCCAGCCGCCGCCGCCGACGATGACGAACGGCCGCTCGGCGGCCTGGAGCCGCTCCTCCAGCGCGCGCACCTGCGCGGGGGCGGGCGCCGCTCGCACGACATGGTGGCGCGGCACGTCGGCAACCGCCGCTTCGGCGAACAGCGTGTCCTCCGGAAGCGCGAGCACCACGGGCCCCGGTCTGCCCGCCGTCGCGGTGTGGAAGGCGTGGCTGACGTACTCCGGGATGCGCTCGACACGGTCGATCTGCGCGACCCATTTCGCCATCTGCCCGTACATCCGGCGGTAGTCCATCTCCTGGAAAGCCTCGCGCTCCGCGAAGTCGTTCCCGACCTGGCCGATGAACACCACCATGGGCGTCGAGTCCTGGAAGCCGGTATGCACGCCGACGGCGCCGTTGGTGGCGCCCGGCCCGCGGGTGACGAAGAGCACGCCGGGCTCGCCCGTGAGCTTGCCGTAGGCTTCGGCCATGTACGAGGCGCCGCCTTCCTGGCGACAGACGATGAAGGACATCGCCTCCCGCAGGTCGTGCAGCCCGTCGAGCACCGGCAGGTAGCTCTCGCCGGGAACGCCGAAGGCGAGCTTCACCCCTTGCGCGGCGAGCGCATCGGCGAGGATGCGCCCACCGTGGCGCCGCTTGAGATCGGAGTTCATGCCGTCAGGCGTTCCGATGCAGGCTCACGGGGCGGCCGCGAGCATCTTCTTCAGCCGCTCCAGGAAAAAAGGGGCGCACTTCATGACGCGCGTTTCCTGCGTTTCCATCAGCGGGCGGATCTTCGCGAGATAGGCCTGCCACGCCGGGTCCGCCGCCATCGCGGCGCGGCATCGCTCGCGCTGATCGAGGCTCTCGTAGGCCCACAGATGCACGATCATGTTGAGCGGGCCCAGCTCGGTGAAGTAATAGCCCACCATGTGCGGCAAGTGCTTCAGCTGGACCTTCATCCCCTCGGTCTCATAGTGCTTGAGATACTCCGGGGCCGAGCCGATTTTCAGGCGGTACATGCGCTCTTCGACGTACATCGGGAAACCTCCACAACAGGGCTGGGAGCGAAACGATGGGCGCTTCGATTATAGTATTCGCGCCGTGGACGATATCAACACGCTGCGCCGGATCCTCAAGGAATGCCGCGTGATCGCCGTGGTCGGGCTGTCGGCCGACTGGTTCCGCCCCAGCTACTTCGCGGCGAAGTACCTGCAGGAGCACGGCTACCGCGTCATCCCCGTCAACCCCAGGTATCCGGCGGTCCTCGGCGAGAAATGCTACCGCTCGCTGCGCGAGATCCCCGAGCCCGTGGACATGGTGGATGTCTTTCGCCGCAGCGCCGACGTGCCGCCGATCGCCGCGGAGGCCATTGCCATCGGCGCGCGCGTGCTGTGGCAGCAGCTCGGGGTGCGCAACGAGGAGGCCGCCGAGCGCGCCCGCGCCGCCGGGCTGGAAGCGGTTCTAGACCGGTGCGTGAAAATCGAGCACGGCCGGCTGTTTGGCGGCCTCAACTGGATCGGAGTGAACACCCGCGTGATCTCGGCCAAGCGCCCCCGCTGGCTGGCGTACTGAGGTATGCTCCCCGCATGGGGAGGCTCGTCAGGGTATTCGAGGGAAGATTCGGACGGCTCGCGCTGACCGACCTCGCCCCGCAGGATCCCCTCAAGGCCGACGCCGATCCCGCCATCATCCTGCAGCACGCCGACGGCGAAGTCCGCTTCCTCAATCCCGGCGAGCTTCATGTCACGCTCGATGCGCGGCGCGCGCTGGTGTTCTACGCCGCGGGCCACTGGCTGCGCAGCGGCTTTCCCGGGGTGTTCGGCCCCGAGGACGGCAATCCCTTTCCCGAGCCCCGCGAGCCGATGACGCCGCGCATCCGCCAGCTGGCCGACGCCCTGGCGGTGGAAATCCTGAACGACCGGTTCCTTTCGCCCGAGCGCGTGGAGTTCATGCTCCAGGAGCTGGTGCTGTCGATCGTGGAGACCTATCTCGCCGGGCGGCGCGGCGCTCCATGGCGCGGATCGCGGTTCGAGGACTCGCGCATCCGCCGCGCCATCGCCCTGCTGCGCGCGCATCCGAACAAGGATCTCAACATGGACCAGCTCGCGAGCCAGGTGGGCCTGTCGCGCTCGCGGTTCTACGATCTGTTCCAGCTGTGCACCGGGTTCTCGCCGCGCACCTACCTCGACCTGCTGTGCATCGAGGCGGCGATCTCGCGCCTGTCCTCCGGCCGCGGCAAGATCGCCGAAGTATCGGCGGAGCTCGGCTTCTCGGCGCAGAGCAACTTCACCCGGTTCTTCCTGAACCAGGTGGGCGTTCCGCCGTCCGAATACCGGCGCGCCACCGCGCGTCCCGACGAGCCCGAGTCCGCCGAGTAGATCGCATCTGGTAACGTGCGGCCATGGCCGACCGCAAATTCGGCATCGAGACGCTGTGCCTGCACGCGGGCCAGATTCCCGACGCCGCCACCGGCGCACGCGCCGCGCCGATCTACCAGACCACTTCTTTCGTGTTCGACTCCGCCGAGCACGCGGCGAGCCTGTTCAACCTTCAGAC
>DATLGR010000023.1:0-12073 GCA_035540415.1 Burkholderiales bacterium
GGCGAGGAGGTTGAGGGCGTCGGCATCGAGCACGCACGGCATCTCGGCGGTGAGCGCCGCGCCGACGAGGGTGGCCGCGTGCTCGCTGCGGCCAAGGCCGGGGCCGGCGACGAGCGCGTCCAGGTCGAGCCCCAGGACGTCGTCCGCGTGGCGCAGCATCAGCTCGGGTACCGCCGGGTCGATCTCGATCGGCTGCAGCAGGCCGACGTAGACGCGGCCCGCGCCGAGCTTGAGCGCGGCGCGGCCGGCGATCAGCGGCGCTCCGGTCATGCCGCGCGCGCCGCCCAGGATGCCGACCGAGCCGGCCTGACCCTTGTGGAAGCTGCGCGGCCGCGCCTTGAGCGACTCGCGGAAGAGCTCCGGGCCCGCCACCCACGCCGAGGGCCGGGCGAGCGATGTCGCGTCCAGCCCGAGCGTCGCCACGCTGAGCTCGCCGCAATGGTCCGGGCCCTCGAGCGTGAGCAACCCGGGCTTGAGCGCGATGAAGGTGAGGGTATGGGTTGCGCGCAGCGCGCAGCCCAGCACCTGGCCGGTATCGGACTGCAGGCCGCTCGGCACGTCGAGCGCGAGGCGCGGGCAGGCCTGGCGGTTGGCGTACTCGATCAGCGTGGCGTAGTCGCCGGTGATGTTGCGAGCGAGGCCGATGCCGAAGAGGCCGTCGATCACCAGCGCCCAGCTGCGCTCGAGCGGCAGCTCGCGCGGGTGGCTCGCCACCGTGACGCGGAAGAACCGCTGCTGCAGGTGCTCGGCGGCGATGCGCGCGTCGCCGCCGTTGTGGCCGGGCCCCGCCAGCACCAGGATGTCCTTGCCGGCGCACAGGCGCGCCGCGTGCTCGGCCGCCGCCAGCCCGGCGCGCTCCATCAGGCGCGGCGACACCTCGCCCGCCGCCTGCTCGATGCGCCGGATCTCCGCCGTCGGATAGATGGGCCGCATCTACCGCGTGACGCCGAGGACGGCGTCGGGGAGCCAGGTGGCGATGGGCGGGAAGGCGACGACGATCGCCACCGCGAGCACCATCATGGTGAAGAAGGGAATGGAGGCAAGGGCGACATAGTGGCTGTCGCGGCCGCTCATCGTCTGCAGCACGAAAAGGTTGAATCCCACCGGCGGCGTGACCTGGCCCATCTCGACCAGCAGCACGATGAAGATGCCGAACCAGATGAGGTCGAAGCCGGCGGCCTGGATCATCGGCAGCACGATCGACATCGTCAGCACGATCATGGAGATGCCGTCGATCGCCATGCCGAGCAGGATGTAGATGACCGCGAGGACGCCGATCAGGCCGATGGGGTTGACCTGGAGCGAGACGACCCACTCGGCGAGCGCGCGCGGGATGCCCGTGAAGGCCATGCAGGAGCTGAGGAAGGAGGCGCCCGCGAGGATGAAGAGGATCATGCACGACAGGCGGGTCGCGCCCATCAGGCTCGCGCGGAACGTCTCCCAGGTGAGGCTGCGGCTCCACCAGCCGATGCCCAGCGCCCCGAGCACGCCGAACGCCGCGGCTTCCGTGGCGGTGGCATAGCCGGCGAACATCACGCCCATCACGAACGCGATGAGCAGCAGGCAGGGGATCAGGTTGCGCGCGCGGCGCACGCGCTCGAGCAGGGGCATGCGCTCCCCCTCGCGCGGCGTACGTCCGGGATTGAGCAGCGCCCACAGCGCGATATAGCCGGAGAAGAGGGCGATCAGGAGCGCGCCGGGAAAGACGCCGGCGAGGAACATCTTGAGGATGGACACCTCCGCGGCGACGGCGTACACGATCATGATGATCGAGGGCGGGATGAGCAGCCCGAGGGTGCCCGCGCCGCACAGCGACCCCAGGCACATGCGCTCGTCGTAGCCGCGCTTCTTCAGCTCGGGCAGCGCCACCTTGCCGATGGTGGCGCAGGTCGCGGCCGAGGAGCCGGACACGGCGGCGAAGATGCCGCAGCCGAAGATATTGACGTGCATGAGCCGCCCCGGCAGCCAGCCGAGCCAGGGCGCGAGGCCCGCGAACATCTCCTCCGAGAGCCGGGTGCGAAAGAGGATCTCGCCCATCCACACGAACAGCGGCAGCGCGGCGAGCGTCCAGGAAGCGCTCGAGCCCCAGAACGACTGGAACAGGCTCACCTCGGGCGGCGAGCTGGTGAAGAACTGCAGCCCCGCCCAGGCGACGATGCTCATCGCCATGGCGATCCAGAGCCCGCCGGCGAGCAGCGCTACCAGCAGCGCGAGCAGGACCGCGGCGATGGCGAGCGTTCCCATCAGGGGCGGTCGGAGAAGTCGGCCTGCGCGCGGCGCGCGGCCTCGGCGGCGAGGTAGCTCGCGGGGCGCCCGGCGACGTGCCGCACGAGGTCGTCCAGCACGGCGATCAGGAACACGAACGCGCCGAGCACGAAGCTCATCTGCGGGATCCAGATGGGGATGCGGATGAGGCCCTGCGCGAGCTCGCGGAACTGCCAGCTTTCATACACGAACAGCGCCGCCGCCCACGCGATGTAGCCCACGGTGACGAGCGCCACCGCCAGGCAGCCGGTCTCGGCGTGCCAGCGCGCGCGGCGCGGCAGGCGCTCGATCAGCAGGCCCACGCGCACCAGCTCGCCGTGGCGGAAGGTGTAGGCGAGGGCGAAGAAGGCGGACGCGGCGCACAGCCAGGCGACGATGTCGTCGGCGCCGCGAAACAGCACCCCGATCTGGCGCAGCGCGGCCTGCGCCAGCATCACCGCGGCGATGCCGGCGAGGCACACGGCTGCCGCCGCGCCGCTGGCGGCGTAGAGGCGGTCGAGAAACCGCCGCACCGGCCCTTACTTGCCGCGGTAGGCCTTGATGATCGCCTCGCCGTCGGCGCCGGCGCGCTTCTGCCACTCGCCGAGGATCTGCTCGCCCACCTTGTGGAACGCGGCGCGCATGGCGGCATCGGGCTCGTGGATCGTCATGCCGTTCTTGGCGAGCGTGGCGTTCGCCTCCTCGGTGCGCTCGCGCGACATCTGCCAGCCGCGCTTTTCGGCGGCCGCGGCGGCCGAGACGAGCGCCTTCTGCTGCTCGGCGGGCAGGCGCGCGAACGCGCGGGTGTTGACCACCACGGCGTTCTTGGGATGGAACGCGCTCGTGTTGTAGTAGTTCTTCACGAACTCCCAGGCCTTGGTGGAGGTGCCGGTGGCCGAGGAGGTGATCATGGCGTGCACCGCGCCGGTCGCGAACATCTGCGGCACCTCCGGCACCTGGATCACGGTCGGGCTCGCCCCCAGCAGCTCGGCGAGGCGCGCGGTGAGCGGGCTGTAGGTGCGGAACTTGGTGCCCTTGAGGTCGGCGACGGTCTTCAACGGGTCGCGGGTGTAGATGCCCTGGCCCGGCCAGGCGACCGAGTAGAGGAGCTTGAGGTTGCGCTTCTCCAGGCTGCGCTCCAGCGACGGCTTCTGCGCCTGGTAGAACTTCCAGGCCGCGTCGTAGCCCGCGGCGACGAACGGGATGTTGTCGGCCTCGAACACCGGGTCCTCGTTGCCGAACTGGGAGAGCAGGAACTCGGCGATGTTCACCTGCCCGGTCGACACCGCGCGCAGCATGTCCGGATGCTTGATGAGCGAGCCGTTGGAATGCACCGTGATGTCGATCTGGCCGTTGGTGGCCTTGCGCACGTCCTCGACGAAGGTGCGCACGTTGCGGGTATGGAACTCGCCGTCCGAGTACGGCGTGGGCATGTCCCATTTGGTCTGCGCCTGCGCGGCGCCCATGGCGAGGGCCGCGGCGGCGGCGACGGTCAATCGCTTCATGTGGGGTCTCCTCTGGTTCGCGGCATCTTAGCGTAGTTCCTCCAAAACGGAATCGGCGAGCGCGAGGCTCGCGGTCAATCCGGGCGACTCGATGCCGAAGAGCTGCACCAGGCCGGCGACGCCGTGGCGGCGCGGGCCCTGGATCTCGAAATCCGGGGCGGGCTCGCCCGGGCCGGCGGTCTTGGGCCGGATGCCGGCGTAGCCGGGGGAGAGCGCGCCGTCGGGAAGCGCGGGCCAGTAGCGGCGGATCGCGGCGTAGAAGCGCTCGGCCCGGCCGGGGTCCACGTCGTAGGCGATGCGCTCCACCCATTCCACGTCGGGACCGAAGCGCGCCTGCCCCGCGAGGTCCAGGGTGACGTGCACGCCCAGGCCGCCGGGCTCGGGCACCGGGTAGACCAGGCGCGTGAACGGCGC
This sequence comes from Burkholderiales bacterium, assembly GCA_035540415.1. Lineage (GTDB taxonomy): Bacteria > Pseudomonadota > Gammaproteobacteria > Burkholderiales > SG8-39 > SCGC-AG-212-J23. Next base: position 4,164 of record DATLGR010000023.1, read on the forward strand.
TCGCCCGGCGAGGCTGTAGTAATTGCCCTTGGCATACAGCTCCCGCGGCGCGAGCGACGCCGGGTAGCCTTCGATGCTCCTCGCCACGGACGGGGCCCGCAGCCCGGCGCTGTTGACGAGCACCCGCGCGCGGACGGGATCGGCTCCGGCGACGTGTAGCTCGAAGCCGTCGGCGCGCGCCACGGTCCGCTCGAGGCGGCTGCGGAAGGCCACCATGGCGCCGTGCGCTTCGGCCTCCCCGAGGAGCGCGAGCATGAGGGCATGGCTGTCGATGATGCCGGTGGAAGGCGAATGCAGCGCCGCGACGCAGCGCAGCGCGGGCTCGAGCGACTGCGCCTGCTCGCGCGTCATCCAGGCGACGTCGGTGACGCCGTTCGCGTGCGCCTTCGACTGGAGCGCCGCGAGCTCGCCGAGCTGGCTCTGGTCGGTGGCGACGATCAGCTTGCCGCAGCGCCGGTGCGGGACGCCGCGGGCGGCGCAGTACTCGTAGAGCCGGTGCTTGCCCTCCAGGCAGGCGCGCGCCTTGAGCGAGTCCCGGGGGTAATAGATGCCCGCGTGGATCACCTCGGAGTTGCGCGAGCTGGTGTGGCACCCGATGGCGTCCTCGGCCTCCAGGATCACGACCTCGCGCCCGGCCCGGGCGAGCGCGCGCGCGACGGCGAGGCCGACGACGCCGGCACCCACGACGACCGCGTCAAGCTCGTCCACGGATCAGCACGCGCTCGAAAAGGTAGGCGCCGAGGCCGGCCGCCGCCGCGACCGTGGCCATGGGGCGCGCCGTGCCGTCGAACACGGCGCCGAGGAGCGTGCTCAGCAGCGCGGCGACCGCGAAGCCGATGCTGCCGATCAGCGACGAGGCGGCTCCCGCCGACGCGGGGAACGGGGACAGCGCCGCGGCCGTGGCGTTGGGCACGATGAGCGCGGTGCCGAAGAGGAGCACCGTGAAGGGCAGGGTCACGGCGAGCCAGTGCGCCACGCCGCCCCAGGCGAGCGCCGCGGCGGTGAGCCCCGAGAGCAGCATGAGCAGAGCCCCCAGGCGCAGCAGTCGCGCGATCCCCAGGCGCAGCACCAGGCGGCTGGAGGCCCAGGCGCCCGTGATCTGCCCCAGCATCACCACCGCGAAGAGCGCGCCGTAGGCGAGCGCGCTCACGCCGAGGCCGCGGATCAGCGTGAACGACGAATTCGCGATCCAGGCGAGCACGCCCATGTGCGCGCAGAACACCACGAGATATGGGGAGAAGAAGCGCCGGTCGGCGAGAATCGCCGCGAAGGTGCGTGCGATCGCCGCCGGATGCGCCGACGCGCGCTTCGCCGGCGCCGTCTCGGGCAGGGCGAGCACCGCCGCGAGGAGGAGGGCGGCGACGAGCGCCACGCTGCCGAATACCGCCGGCCAGCCGAACGCGCCGGCGAGCAGCGCCCCGCACACCGGCGCCGAAATCGGCACCACGCTGAAGACGATCGTCATTCGCGCGAGCATCCTCGCCGCCTGCTCGTGCGCATAGAGGTCCCGCACGATGGTGCGGCCGAGCAGGGCACCGCTCGATGCGCCCAGGCCCTGCGCGAGCCGCACCGCGGCGACGCCGGCCACCGAGCTCACCAGCGTGCCGGCGACCGAGGCGGCGAGCAGCGCCCCCAGGCCGAGGAGAAGCAGGGGCTTGCGCCCGTAGCGATCGGACAGGGGCCCCCACAGCAGCTGGCCCGCGGCGAGCCCGACAAAGTAGGTGGTCAGCGTGAACTGCACCGCCGCCACGTCGGCGCCGAGGCCGACGGCGAGCGCCGGCATCGCGGGCACGTAGATGTCGGTGCCGAGCGCCGGAAGCGCGATCAGCACGCCCAGCAGCACCGTGAACCAGAGGGGGGAGACCTGCTTATTCAAGATAGGATGCGAATTCTAATGGCTGAATCGCGGGCCACTCTGTCCAACTGGCGCACGCCGCCGTTCAGCGGCTGGGCGTTCCATCATGTGCGCGAGCTGATTCCCACGGCCGACATCGCCGCCGGGCACGGCGGCGCGCGCGCGCTCGACACCGCGCCGCGCGCGCTCGATCTGGAGGGGTTCCACGGGCGCTCCGCCTCCGATGGCTTCATCGTCGTGCACCGGGGCGCCGTGGTCCACGCGCATTACGCGCAGGGCATGGGCGAGCACGACCCGCACATCCTGATGTCGGTCTCCAAGGCGATGCTCGGGCTGCTCGCGAGCCGCGTGCCGGAGCTCGAGCCGGAGCGGCAAATCGCCGAGTACGTGCCTGAGGTCGCCGCCACCGCGTGGCGCGGCGCCCGTGTGCGCGACGTCCTCGACATGCGCGTCGGCATTGCCTTCGACGAGAATTACCTCGCGAGCGCGGGCCCCATCATCGAGTATCGCAAAGCCACCGGATGGAATCCGCTCGCGCCGGGCGAGACCGCCTCCGATCTCCTCACGTTCTGCCGGCAGCTCCGAGCGGGCGAGGGCCCGCATGGCGGCCCGGTGCACTACGTTTCGCCAAACTCGGACCTTTTGGGCATCGCGATCGAGCGGGCAACAGGACGCCGGTACGCCGAGCTCATGAGCGAGCGCGTCTGGCGCCCGGCGGGCGCCCGGACGAGCGCGTACATCACGCTCGACCGGCTCGGCGCGGCGCGCGCCGCCGGCGGCCTGTGCGCCACGCTGTGCGACCTCGCCCGCGTGGGCCTGTGGATGCTCGCGACGCGGCAGGCCTTCTGCGAGGATCTGGAGCGCAACGGCGACGCGCAGGCCTGGGCGGCGGGCGACATGGCGGCGTACTTCCCGCGCCGGCCGATGCGCTATCGCAGCTACTGGTACGTGCTCGACGGCGCGGCGCCGCTTCTCTTCGGCTACGGCATCCATGGGCAATGGCTATTCCTCGACCGGCGCAACGAGCTCGTGATCGCGAAGCTCTCCTCCCAGGCGCTGCCCATGGACCCTGCGCTCATCGCGCTGACCCTGGAAACGGTCGAGCGCATTCGCGCGGAGCTCGCGGCATGACACCCCGCCTGGCGCGGGAGCGCAGATGAGCGGCTGGCAGTTCTGGGTCGATCGCGGCGGCACGTTCACCGACATCGTGGCGCGCCGACCCGACGGCGCGGTGCTCGCGCACAAGCTGCTGTCGGAGAATCCCGAGCGCTACCCGGACGCTGCGCTCGCCGGGATCCGGCAGCTCCTGGGGCTGGCGCCGCACGAGCCGATTCCCGGCGAGCGCATCGACGCGGTGAAGATGGGCACCACGGTGGCGACCAATGCGCTGCTCGAGCGCAAGGGCGAGCCGACCGCGCTGTTCATCACCCGGGGCTTTCGCGACGCGCTGCGCATCGCCTACCAGAACCGCCCGCGCATCTTCGACCGCCACATCGTGCTGCCCGAGATGCTGTACGCCAGCGTGGTCGAGGTCGACGAGCGCATGGGCGCGCACGGCGAGACGGTGGTGCCGCTCGACGAGGCCCAGGCGCGCCGCGACCTGCAGGCGGCGTACGCCCGGGGACTGCGCTCCGTGGCGATCGTCTTCATGCACGGCTACCGCTATCCGGCGCACGAGGCGCGGGTCGAGGCGCTGGCGCGCGAAGCGGGCTTTGACCAGGTCTCGGTCTCGCACCAGGTGAGCCCGCTCATGAAGCTCGTCGGACGCGGCGACACCACCGTGGTCGACGCCTACCTGTCGCCGATCCTGCGGCGCTACGTCGACGCGGTGGCGCGCGAGCTGCAGGGGGTGCGGCTGCTCTTCATGCAGTCCAACGGCGGCCTGACGGATGCGCGGCGCTTCCAGGGCAAGGACGCGATCCTGTCAGGACCGGCGGGGGGCATCGTGGGGGCGGTGCGCACCGCGGCGGCGGCCGGCTTCGAGCGGATCATCGGCTTCGACATGGGCGGCACGTCGACCGACGTGTCGCACTATGCGGGCGAGCTCGAGCGCGAGTTCGAGACGCGCGTCGCCGGCGTGCGCATGCGCGCCCCCATGATGAGCATCCATACGGTGGCGGCCGGGGGCGGCTCGATCCTGCATTTCGACGGGGCGCGCTACCGCGTCGGCCCCGACTCGGCGGGCGCGAATCCCGGGCCGGCGAGCTACCGCCGCGGGGGGCCGCTCACCGTGACCGACGCCAACGTCATGCTGGGCAAGATTCAGCCGGAGTTCTTTCCGAAGGTGTTCGGGCTGCGCGGCGACCAGCCGCTCGATGCCGGCACGGTGCGACGCGAGTTCGAGCGGCTCACGGCGGCCATTGCCGACGGGCGCAGCCCTGAGGCCGTGGCCGAGGGCTTCCTGCAGATCGCGGTGGGCAACATGGCAAATGCGATCAAGCACATCTCGGTGCAGCGCGGCCACGACATCACCCAGTACACGCTGTGCTGCTTCGGCGGCGCGGCCGGCCAGCACGCCTGTCTCGTCGCCGACGCGCTCGCCATGACGCGCGTGTTCATCCATCCGCACGCCGGCGTGCTCTCGGCCTACGGCATGGGGCTCGCGGACCAGGTCGCGATGCGCGAGCGCTCGGTCGAAAAGAAGCTCGACGAGCCGGGCGAGCTCGAGGCGCAGGCCGAGGCGCTTGCCCAGGCGGCGCGCGCGGAGCTTCTCGCCCAGGGAGTCGCGCCGCAGGCGATCCGGGTGTTGCGCCGGGTGCACCTCAAGTACGAGGGCACCGACACGGCGCTCGTCGTGGCGCTCGGCCCGCGCGAGGACATGGTGCGCCAGTTCGAAGCGGCGTACCGCAAGCAGTTCTCCTTCCTCATGCCGGGCCGCGCGCTCGTGGCCGAGGCGGTGTCGGTGGAGGCGCTCGTGGCCGGTGAGGCGGTGGCCGAGGCGCCCGTCCCGACGATCGCGGCCGTGGCGCCGGCGGCCCGCGTGCGTCTCTTCAGCGGCGGGCGCTGGCATGAAGCGCCGCTCTACCGGCGCGAGGCGCTCGGCGCCGGGGCGCGGATCGAGGGCCCGGCCATCATCGCCGAGGCGAACGCCACGACCGTGATCGAGCCCGAGTGGCGCGCGAGCGTAACCCCGCTGGGCCATCTCGTGCTCGAGCGCGCCGTGCCCCGCAGCACGCGCGTGGCGCTCGGCACGCAGGTGGACCCGGTGATGCTCGAGATCTTCAACAATTTGTACATGTCCATCGCCGAGCAGATGGGGCTGCGGCTGCAGAACACCGCCTACTCCGTCAACATCAAGGAGCGCCTGGATTTTTCCTGCGCGCTGTTCGATGCCGAGGGCAATCTCATCGCCAACGCCCCGCACATGCCGGTGCACCTGGGCTCGATGGGCGAGTCCGTCAAGACGGTGATCCGGATGAACCGCGGGCGCATGCGGCCGGGCGACGTGTACGTGCTCAACGCGCCGTACAACGGCGGCACCCACCTTCCCGACGTTACCGTCATCACGCCGGTGTTCTCGGCGCCCGGCGCCGAGATCCTGTTCTACGTCGGGTCGCGGGGGCACCACGCCGACATCGGCGGCATCACCCCCGGGTCCATGCCGCCGGCGTCGCGGGTGGTGGAGGAGGAGGGCGTGCTGATCGACAACTTCCTCCTGGTCGAGGCCGGGCGCTTTCGCGAGCGCGAGACGGTTGAGTTGCTCACCTCGGGCCGCTACCCGGTGCGCAACGTGCAGCAGAACATTGCCGACCTGCAGGCGCAGATCGCCGCCAACGAGAAGGGCGTGCAGGAGCTCGGCCGCATGGTCGAGCACTTCGGCCTGGACGTGGTGCGCGCCTACATGCGCCATGTGCAGGACAACGCCGAGGAATCGGTGCGCCGCGTCATCGGCGTGCTGAAGGACGGCGAGTTCTCGCTGCCCATGGACTGCGGGGCCGTGATCCGGGTGAGGATCGACATCGGCGCGGACCGGCGCAGCGCACGGCTCGACTTCGCGGGAACGTCGGCCCAGCTGCCCACCAACTTCAACGCCCCGGCCGCGGTGTGCATGGCGGCGGTCCTGTACGTATTCCGCACGCTCGTGGACGACGATATTCCGCTCAACGCCGGCTGCCTGAAGCCGCTCGCGGTCGCCATTCCCGAAGGCAGCATGCTGCGGCCGCGCTATCCGGCCGCGGTGGTCGCCGGCAACGTGGAGACCTCGCAGTGCATCACCGATGCCTTGTATGGGGCGCTCGGCGTGCTGGCGGGCTCGCAAGGCACGATGAACAATTTCACGTTCGGGAACGACCGCTACCAGTACTACGAGACGGTCGCCGGCGGCTCGGGCGCCGGCCCGGGATTCGACGGCGCCGACGTGGTCCAGACGCACATGACCAATTCCCGGCTCACCGATCCCGAGGTCCTCGAGTGGCGCTTCCCGGTGCGCCTGGAAAGCTTCGAGATCCGGCACGGCTCCGGCGGCCGGGGACGCTGGCGCGGGGGCAATGGCGCGGTGCGGAAGCTCCGGTTCCTCGAGCCCATGACGGCGGCCATCCTGTCGGGCCATCGGCTGGTCGCGCCGCATGGCATGGCCGGCGGCGAGCCGGGCGCGCCTGGGAGAAACTATGTGCTGCGAGCCGATGGCCGCCGCACGGAGCTCGGGCCTTTCGACCAGACCGAGATGGCCGCCGGCGATGTTTTCGTGATCGAGTCCCCAGGTGGCGGGGGATACGGGGGGCCGGAGCCTTCCGCGTCACTATAGAATAGCCGGCAAACCAATGAATCCAGGCGCGATCTACTCCAAGTCGGGGAAGGGGGTCCAGGAAGCCTCCGGAAAGACCAGCCTTCTCAAGCGAGGCGAGCGCGCGGTGCTCTCGGCGATCGACGGCCGGACCACCCTTGCCGGCGTGGCCGAGAAAGTCGGCAAGCCCCTCGATGCGGCCTTCGAGGCCCTGATCGCCCAGCTCGACAAGGACGGCTTCGTGCGCGAAGTCGTTGCCGCGCCCTCGCCGGCCGCCTCGACGCCGCGCGGACCGGTGATCAAGCCGCCCCCGCCGAAGCCAGCCGGCAACGTCTCCGCGCCTGGGGAGGATCTCGATTTCACCGGGGTGATGGGGGCATTGCGTTCCGGCACAAAGCCGCCGGAAAAGACGCCCGATCCGCGCGCGAAGGAGCAGGAGGCGGCGCTTCACAAGGCGCGCCAGGAGGCCGAGGCCCGTGCGCAGGCCCAGCGCGAGCGCGCCCGGATGGAGGCCGAGCAAAAGGCGCGCGAGGAGGCCGCAGCCAGGCTGAAGGCCGAGGTCGAGGCCAAGGCCAAGGCCGAAGCCGAAGCCAAGGCCAAAGCGGCGCGCGACGCCGCCGTGCGCATGGCCGCCGAGGCGAAAGCCAAGGCCGAAGCGCAGGCCCAGGCAAAGATCGAGGCCGAGCGCAAGGCGCGCGAGGAAGCCGAGCGGAAGGCGCGGGAAGAGGCGGACAAGGCGCGCGAGGAAGCCGAGCGGGTGCGGCGCGAGGCCGAGGCCCTGCGCCTGAAGCTGGAGGAAGAGCGCCGCGCCCGTGAAGAGGCCGAGCGCAAGGCGCGAGAGGAGGCCGAGCGCAGAGCGCGCGAGGAAGAGGAGCGCAAGGCGCGCGAGGCTGCCGAGGCCAAGCGCCGCCAGGAGGAAGAAGAGCGACGCGCCCGCGAAGAGGCCGAGCGCAAGGCCCGCGAGGAAGCCGAGCGCAAGGCTCGCGAGGAAGAGGAACGCAAGGCGCGTGAAGCTGCGGAGGCCAAGCGACGCCAGGAGGAAGAAGAACGCCGCGCCCGCGAAGAGGCCGAGCGCAGAGCGCGCGAGGCCGCCGAAGCCAAGCGCCGTCAGGAGGAAGAAGAACGCAAGGCGCGCGAGGCCGCCGAGGCCAAGCGCCGCCAGGAGGAAGAACGCAAGGCGCGCGAGGAAGCCGAGCGCAAGGCCCGCGAGGAAGAGGAACGCAAGGCGCGAGAGGCCGCGGAGGCCAAGCGCCGCCAGGAGGAGGAAGAGCGCCGCGCTCGCGAAGAGGCCGAGCGCAGAGCGCGCGAGGAAGAGGAGCGCAAGGCGCGCGA
>DATLGR010000024.1:0-2015 GCA_035540415.1 Burkholderiales bacterium
GTTCCAGATGCCGGCCGACGCCACGGTGATGCACGATGCGTCCCTGCGCGAGCAGTTCGAGAAGTACTGGCAGACGCCGCAGCTGGGCGCGGTGGACCGCATGAAGCTCTACCGCCTGGCGTGGGACCTGATCGGCTCGGAGTTCGCCGGGCGCCACCTGCAGTACGAGAAGTTCTATGCCGGCGCCTCGTTCATCGTGCGCAACCACAACTACCGCGAAGCGCCCTGGGCCGACTACCACCGCGTGGTGGACGAGCTCATGGCGAGCTACGACGTGCCCTCTTCCAACGCCGAAAGGAAAGTCGCTTGATCCGAGCCTTGATCGTTCTCGTCAGTCTGCTTCCCGCGCTCGCCTGGGCCCAGGCCTGGCCCGGCAAGCCGGTGCGCATGGTGGTGCCGTTCGCCCCGGGCGGCGTCACGGACAACACGGCGCGCCTGGTGGCCGTCAAGATCCAGGAGGCGGTCGGCCAGCCGGTGCTGGTGGAGAACCGGCCGGGCGCGGGCGGGATCGTGGCCACCGAGCACGTGGCCCGCTCGGCCCCCGACGGCTACACGATCCTCATGGCCTCGGCGGCGCCGCAGACGCTGCTGCAGTTCCTGCAGAAGACCGGCTACGACGGGCTGCGCGATTTCGCGCCGGTGACGCTGGTCAACACCTTCCCGATCGTGCTCATGGTGCACCCGTCGGTGCCGGCGCACAGCGTGAAGGAGCTCATCGCGCTCGCCCGGGCGCAGCCCGGGAAGCTCAACTTCGCCGGCGCGGGCGGACTCACGCAGTTCGCCGGCGAGATCTTCAAGTACATGGCCGGCATCGACATGGTGTACATCCCCTACAAGGGCGGCGCGCCCGCCGCGGCGGCCGCCGCCGCGGGCGATGTGCAGGTGACGTTCGCGAACTACTCCGATGCGCTGGTGCACATGAAGTCGGGCCGCCTGCGTCCGCTTGGCATGACCTCGGCCAGGCGCTTCCCGCAGTCGCCCGAGGTGCCGACCATCGCCGAGGCGGCGCTGCCGGGCTACCAGGTGGACTCCTGGAACGGGCTGCTGTATCCGGCCGGCACGCCGGCCGAGATCGTGAACCGCGTGGCGGCGGCGGTGCAGCAGGGATTCAAGGATCCCGAGCTGCGCCGGCGCATGGAGGAGATGGGCACCACGCCGGTGGGCGATGCGCCGGCCGAGTTCCGCGCCTTCGTCCAGGCGGAGACCGAGAAGTGGGGCCGCTTCGTGAAGCAGTCCGGCATCAAGGTCGAGCAGTGAAGCCGGAGCCGCTGCCGGCGCTCGACACCGATTTTCGCCGCGCGCTCGAGCGGCTGCGCCAGGCGGGCCGGCTGCGCACGCTCAACCGCGAGGCCGACCCCGACCTCGAGATCGCCGCGCTCATGAAGCGGCTGGACGGCGGCGAGGCGCTGCTTTTCCCGCGCGTCAGGGGGCACGCCTTCCCGGTGGTCGGCAACCTGCTCGCGAGCCAGGCGAACTGCGAGGCGGCTTTCGGCGTCGGCTTTCGCGAGATCCGCGAGTTCGTGGCCCGCGCGCTCGGCAATCCCGTCGCGCCGCGGCGCGTGGAACGCGCGCCCTGCCAGGAGCACGTGCTGCGCGAGGGCTTCGACCTCGGCCGGCTGCTGCCCGTGCTGCGCCACACCGAGGCCGACAGCGGGCGCTTCATCACCGCGGGGATCGTGATCGTGCAGGATCCCGAGACCGGCGTGTACAACGCGTCCTACCACCGGCTGCAGCTGCTCGGGCCCGATCGCACCGCCATCAAGCTCGACTTCGGGCGCCACCTGCGGGTGGCGTACGAGCGCGCCCAGAAACGCCGGGAGGACTTGCCGATCGCCGTGTGCCTGGGCACCGACCTCGCCGTCCACTACACGGCGGCGACCATGGGGGCGCAGATGCCCGAGAGCGCCGACGAGCTCGCCGTGGCGGGCGGCCTGCGCGGCAGCCCGCTGCCGGTGGTGAAGTGCGTGACGAGCGAGCTGTTGATCCCCGCCGAGACCGAGATCGTGCTCGAAGGC
>DATLGR010000025.1:0-11915 GCA_035540415.1 Burkholderiales bacterium
GTAGTACGCGTTCACCACGTTCAGGACGATGAGCTGGCCGCGGCCCGACCTTGCGAGGCGGATCGCCTCGCGCAGCCCGCGGTTGGCCGGCCGGCTGCCGTCGACCGCGGCGAGGATGCGCCGATAGGTCATGGCGCCCTCACCAGCAGCACCGGCACGGGCGAGGCGCGCACGATCTGCTCGGCGTCGCTGCCGAGCACGAGGCGCCGCAGCCCGCGGCGGCCGTGCGTGCCGAGCACGATGAGCTCGGCGCGCTGCTTCCGGGCCTCGCGCAGCACCGGATCGGCCGCCGGGCCGCCGACCGTCTCGCGCAGCACCGCTTTGGCCTTGACGCCCTGCCGGGCGGCGAGCGCGCGCGCGGCGTCGAGCACGCGCTGCCCCTCGGCGCGCAGCGCCGCCATGCGGTCGGCATCCAGGCCGGCGCTCTCGGAATAGACGTAGCTGAAGAACTCGCTCACCACGTGGACGATGACGAGCTGCGCGCCGCCCGACTTGGCCAGGCGCACCGCCTCGCGCAGACCGCGCGTGCCGGCGTCGCTGCCGTCGACGGCGACGAGGATTCTCTTGTAGGCGCTCATGTTGTTGGGGTTTTCCCGCTCCCTTCGAGCCATTACATCGGGCCGGCGGCCTCGGCCGGCTCGGCCGGGGCCTTCGCCGGCGCCTGCGCGACCATGCAGTCGGTCGTGAGGATGAGGCCCGCGATCGACGCTGCGTTCTGCAGCGCCGTGCGCGTAACCTTGCGCGGATCGAGCACGCCCATCGCCACGAGGTCGCCGTAGTCGCCGGTGGCCGCGTTATAGCCGTAGTTGCCCTGGCCGTCCAGCACGCGCTGCACCACGATGGCCGGCTCGCCGCCGGCGTTGCGCACGATCTGGCGCAGGGGCTCCTCGAGCGCGCGCAGCACCGCCTGGATGCCGGCGTCCTGCTCGGGGTTGTCGCCGCGCAGGTCCTTCATGCGCTCGCGCGCGCGCAGCAGCGCGACGCCGCCGCCGGGGAGCACGCCTTCCTCCACCGCGGCGCGCGTGGCGTGCAGCGCGTCCTCGGTGCGGCTCTTGCGCTCTTTCATCTCGGTCTCGGTGGCCGCGCCGACGCGGATCAGCGCGACGCCGCCCGCGAGCTTCGCGGCGCGCTCCTGCAGCTTCTCCCGGTCGTAATCGCTGGTCGCGTCCGCGATCTCGCGCTTGATCTGCGCCACGCGCGCCTCGATCGCCTCGCGGCTGCCCGCGCCGCCGATGAGAGTGGTGTCGTCCTTGTCCACCTCGATGCGCCGCGCGCGGCCGAGCACCGACGGGTCCGCCTTCTCGAGGGCGATCCCGGCGTCCTCCGACACCACCGTGCCGCCGGTGAGCACCGCGAGGTCCTGCAGGAGCTGCTTGCGCCGGTCGCCGAATCCGGGGGCCTTGACCGCGCACGCGCGCAGCACCCCGCGAAGGGTGTTCACCACCAGCGTGGCGAGCGCCTCGCCCTCGACCTCCTCGGCCACCACGAGCAGCGGCTTGCCGGCCTTGGCGACATGCTCCAGCAGCGGCAGCAGCTCCCGGATGGTGGAGATCTTCCTGTCGTAGAGCAGCACACAGGCATCGTCGAGCACCGCGTTCTGCTTCTCCGCGCTGGTGATGAAGTACGGCGAGAGATAGCCGCGGTCGAACTGCGTGCCTTCGACCACCTCGAGCTCGTTGGCGAGCCCCTTGCCGTCCTCCACCGTGATTACGCCTTCGCGGCCGACCTTCTCCATCGCCTCGGCGATCATCTCGCCGATCGAGGCGTCGTTGTTCGCCGAAATGGCGCCCACTTGCGCGATCTCCTTGCGCGTGGCGCAGGGCCTCGCCAGGGCCGCGAGCTCCGCGATCACCGCCTCGACGGCGCGGTCCACGCCGCGCTTGAGGTCCATCGGGTTCATGCCGGCCACCACGTACTTCATGCCCTCGTTGACGATCGCGGCGGCGAGCAGCGTCGCCGTGGTGGTGCCGTCGCCCGCCACCTCGGAGGTCTTGGCGGCGACCTCGCGCACGAGCTGCGCGCCCATGTTCTCGAAGCGATCCTCGAGCTCGATCTCCTTCGCCACCACCACGCCGGAGTTGATCACCGTGGGCGCGCCCCAGGACCGCTCGAGCACCACCGTGCGGGCCTTCGGCCCCAGGGTCGCGCGCACCGCGTCGGCGAGGGTGTTCATTCCCTTGACCAGGCGCGCGTGCGCGCCCTCCCCGAACAGCACCTGCTTCGCGCTCATCTCGCTTCCTTTCTCCCTGAATAGAGCTGCTGGCTCGCGGCGAGCCACTGCCGGTAGGCGCTGTCCATCATCGCGAGCACCGCCTCGGTGGAGGCCTCCGCGGACGCGTCGGCGGCCTTGGCCGCGTCGGCCGCCCTGGACGCGGCTTGCAACGGCGCCCGCGGCAGCGCGCAGCGCGCGAGCTCGCCTTGCGTCTGCATCATCGTGGCGAAGATGGCGCGCCAGTAGGCCGCCGCCTTTTCGGCGTTGGCGCGCGTCCACAGGATCTGCAGCTCCAGCACCCGCGCCGGGTCGGACGCTTCCTGGATCGCCTTGAGGGTGGCAACGGCGTCCGCGTGGGCCTCGGTGGAGGCGTCGAGCTGCACCTCGTGCAGGCGCGTGGCGCCCTGGGTCAGCGCCTCGACCATGCGAAAGGCGATCTCCAGCGGCTGCTTCCACGCCGCCATGGCGAAGTCCTGGGGATTGGGGGTCACGGCTGCTCCTTTCGAGGCTCTCGGGTGCGGCAACACTTGCCGGGGATGTAGCGAGGACCGGCGAGGCTCGCGCCCGGTTCCCGCAGCCTGCATTTCCACCCTCACGGCGGCTCAGGCAGGGCGCGGCGCGCGCCGCTCCTCGGCGCGCGGGTGCCGGCAGACGAAGTTGCACAGCACCATCTTGAGCGCGAGCTCGCGCGCCCGGTCGCCGCGCGCCCGCGCGTGCGCGATGTCGTCGCGCAGCATCGCCTTGATCCGCAGCTCGCCCTCGGCGCTGCGCGCGAGGTAGCTGCCGAGCTCGAGCGCCGCCATCTCCGGGATGTGCTCGTGCTGCGCGATGGCGAGGATCTCCTCCTCGGTGAGCTCGCACAGGCCGATGCAGTCCTCGAGCGAGAGCATCAGCTGATGCGCCCCGCTTCACGCATGCGCACGCACATGTCCTGCGCCGGCGCGGCGGGGCCGGGCCGGCCGCGCTCGCGGGCGCGGGACTCCATGAGGCGGCGGTGCTCCTCGAGGTAGGCGACGCACTCCTCGTAGGTGCGCATCGACAGCATCTTGCTGCGGTGCTGCGCACGCTCCTCGCGGCTCATCATCGGCCAGCCGCGCGTGTTGTCGGCGTTGAAGACCCAGCCCGGCCCCTTGCCGGGCCCGGGACCGTATCCCTGCCCCGGGCCCGATCCAGGTCCCTGCGCGAATGCGGCCGTCGCGACAAAAGCCCCCACTGCCACCACGCCTGCGAGTTTCATGTCATTGCTCCAGCAAGATCGAGCCTAATCGCCCTTTGCCAAGCTACGCGCGCGGCAGGACCGTGCTTTGATCTTCGTCAAACCGATTCCGCCGGCGCACCGCATCCTGCTCCCCATGAAGCTGCGCTTACTTGCAATCCTGGCCGCGAGCGCTGCGCTCGCCGTGGCGGCCGTCGTCGGCGGCCGCGTGTGGTGGAGCGGGGACAAGGTCGAGCCCGCGGCGCTCGCCTACGGCGAAGTGGAGGTGCGCGTCGCCGGTCCGGGCACGGTCCAGGCGCGCGTGGCGCTGACCGTGAGCGCGCGCGTGGCCGCGCAGGTGGTGTCGCTGCATGTGGACCATGGCGACTTCGTCAAGCGCGGCCAGCTCCTCGCGGTGCTGGATGATCGGGAAGCGGCGGCCAAGCGCGCCGCGTCGCTCGCGGCCCGCGAGTCGGTGGAGCGCGGCATCGCCGCCGCGGAGGCGAGCCTCGCCAAGGCGGCCTCGGACGCCGAGCTCGCGCGCAGCCGCCAGCGGCGCGATGCCGAGCTCGCGCGCTCCGGATTCATCTCGGCCGCCGCCTTCGACGCCTCCGCGCTCGGCCTGCGCGCGGCCGAGGCCGCGATGGCCAACGCCGCGGCGCTGCTGGCCGCGCGGCGCGCCGAGGCGCGCATGGTCGAGGAGGAGGCGCGCTTCGCCCAGGCGCAGTGGTCGCACACGCGCGTGCACGCGCCCATGGACGGGCTGGTGATCCAGCGCGCCGCCGAGCCGGGCGCCACCGTGGGCCCCGGCTCGCCGCTGCTGCGCCTGGTGGACCCGGCCACGCTGTGGGTGGCCGCGCGCATCGACGAGGCGCTGGTCGGGCGGATCGCCGAAGGCGCCCGCGCCCGCATCCGCCTGCGCAGCGGCGGCGAGTACGAAGGACGCGTGGCGCGCATCTCGCGCCAGTCGGACGCCGCCACGCGCGAGCTCGAGGTCAACGTCGCGTTCGACGTCCCGCCGGCGCGCTTTTCCATCGACCAGGAGGCCCAGGTGAGCATCCACGCCGGGGTGGAGCGCGGGCCGGCGGTGCCGCTCGAGGCGCTGGTGCGCCGCGACGGCAGCCCCGGCGTGCTGGTGGCGCGCGGCGGCCGCGCCGTGTTCGAGCCGGTGCGGGTGCTGGCCAGCGACGGCCGCATCGCGGTCATAGCATGGACCTCGCGCTGAGGGACGTGCGCCGGCACGCCGGCAAGTTCGTCGCGACGAGCGCCGGCGTGGGCATGCTGCTCGCGATCGTCCTGGTCATGAACGGCATCTACCGCGGCAACATCTTCGACGGCGTCTGGCTCATCGACAACACGCGCGCCGACCTGTGGGTGGTCGAGCACGGCCGCGGCGGGCCGTTCAACGAGTCCTCGCGCATGAGCGGCGAGGCGCACCGCAGCGTCGCCGCGGTCCCCGGCGTGGCGCGGGCGAGCCCCTTCATCGCCTACGCCGCGCAGCGCAGCCTCGCGGGCGCAAGCCAGCAGTTCACCATCGTGGGCTACGACGTGTTCGGCGGCCTCGGCGGCCCGGGACGCCTCGCGGCCGGGCGCGGCATCGAGGCGGCGCATCGCGAGGCGGTGGTCGATGCGCGCCTCGGCCTCGCCTTGCACGAGTCCTTTGCGCTCGGCGCGCATGCCTATACGGTCGTGGGCCTCACGCGCGGCGCGGTGGACCCGGCGGGCAACCCGCTCGTCTACCTTTCGCTTCCCGACGCCCAGGAGGTGCTCTACCAGCAGGACAGCCACGCGCTGGTCGCCGCGCGCGCGGCGAGCGCCAGGCGCCTGGAGCGGGCCGGCTTCGGCTCCGCCGAGGCCGCGCGCCTGCTGCCGCTGCTCGCCCCCTCCAGCGCGACGGTGAACGCGGTGCTGGTGGAAGTCGCGCCCGGCCGCGACGTCGAGGATGTTCGCCGGCACGTGCAGCAGTGGCTGCACTTCAGCGCCTACACCGCCGAGGAGGAGCGCAACCTCATGCTCGAGGGGCGGCTGAAGAAGATGAGCGCGGTCCTGGGCCTGTTCCGGTCGCTGCTGGTGGTGGTCTCGATCGTGATCATCGCGCTCATCGTGTACGTGCTCACGATCGAGAAGATCCGCCCCATCGCCACGCTCAAGCTGATCGGCGCGTCCAACGCCACCATCGTGCGCATGATCCTCGAGCAGTCGCTGCTGCTCACGGCCGGCAGCTTCGCGGTGGCCTACGCGCTGCTGCAGCTCGTGCGCGAGCGCTTCCCGCGCACCCTGATCCTGCTTCCCGAGGAGATCGCGCTCACCTTCGCGGTGATGCTGGCGGGCGGAGTGCTCGCGAGCTTCCTGGCGATCGCGCACGCGCTGCGCACGCCGCCCTCGCTCGCGCTGGGGAGCTGAGCGTGGCGGTGCTCGAGGTCGAGCGGCTCTCCAAGGTCTTCGGCACGGGCGAAACGGCGGTGCACGCCCTGCGCGAGGTCACGGTCTCGGTGGACGCGGGCGAGCTCGCCGCGCTCCTCGGCCCGAGCGGCTCGGGCAAGAGCACCCTGCTCCTATGCACGAGCCTGATCGAGCCGCCCTCGGCCGGCGCCATCGCCGTGCGCGGACGCGCGGTGTGGCGCGACGGCGCGGCGCTCGTGGACGCGCGGCGCTTTCGCCGCGAAAACATCGGCTTCGTGTTCCAGGGGCACAACCTCATCCCCTTCCTCACCGCCGAGGAAAACGTCGCGCTCGCCATGCAGCTCGCCGGGGTCGGACGGCGCGAGGCCGCGCGCCGGGCCCGCGACCTGCTCGGCTATCTCGAGGTCGGGCACCGCGCCGGCGCGCTGCCCGCGACCCTCTCGGGCGGCGAGCGTCAGCGGGTGGCCATCGGCCGCGCGCTGGCCAACGAGCCGCCGATCGTGTTCGCCGACGAGCCCACCGCGGCGCTCGACACCGAGCGCGGCATGAAGGTGATGGCGCTCCTGCGGCGCGTGGCGCGCGAGAAGCGCTCGGCGGTGATCGCGGTGACGCACGACGAGCGCATGATCGAGGGCTTCGACACCGTGTACGAAATGAACGATGGCCGTCTGGCGCAGAAGTTGCACGCGCCTGCGCCATGGAAGCGCGCGCCGCACCCCTCTACAGCCGCCGCTCCGTCTGGGCCGGCATCCTCCTGGGCGTAGCCCTCGGCGGCTTCTTCGACGGCATCCTGCTGCACCAGATCCTGCAGTGGCATCACCTGCTGAGCGGCGTCGAGGCCGCCGCGCTGCAGGACCTGCGCCTGCAGGTCCTGGCCGACGGGGTGTTCCACGGCCTCATGTACGCGCTCGCCGCGCTCGGCCTGTGGCTGCTCTACCGGTCGCGCGCCGAGTTCACCGGCGCGCGCACCGACCGCACGCTTGCCGCCAACGTGCTGATCGGCTTCGGCCTGTGGCACGTGGCCGACGCGCTGCTCTCGCACTGGATCCTCGGCATCCACCGCATCCGCCAGGACGCGGCGAATCCGCTCGCCTGGGACCTTGCCTGGCTCGCGCTCTTCGGCCTCGTGCCGCTCGCGATCGGCCTTCTCATGAAACGGCGCTACGCGCGCCGCGCGGGCGCCGGGGCGCTCGCCGCGGTGGTGCTGGCCGCCGGCGTCGCCGCGGCGCTGCCGCCGCGCGGGCTCGAGGGCCCGGAAACGGTGACCGTGGTGCTGAGGCCCGACGTGCGCCCGGGCGAGTTCCTCGCCCGGATCGGCGCGAGCGACGTGCGCGTGCTGTGGGCCGACCAGGCCGGCGGCGTCTGGCTTCTCACGCGCGACGGGGATCTGGGCAGCCGCGCGCTCTACCGCGCCGGCGCCCTCTACGTGGCCGGCTCGCTGCTGCCCGCCGGCTGCGCCGCCTGGCTGCGCCCCGCCTAGGAGGCGCGCGCGAACACGAGGAAGTACTGCCGCGGCAGGAAGTCGTGCTCCTGCACGAGCTTGAAGCCGGCGGCGGCGAGCTCGGCCTTGACGCTCTCGGGCGGCACGCGCGCGGCGCGCGGCGGCCCTTCGGGCGCGTCGAGGCGAAAGTCGATCACCGCCACGCGGGCCTCCGGGCGCAGCGCGGCGCCGAGCTCGCGGAAGTAGCGGCTGCGGTCCTCGAGGTGGTGGTAGACGTTCACGAAGAGCGCGAGGTCGGCTTTCGCCGGCAGGCGCGTCTCGCCCGGCTTGAGCAACGCCGCGCGCAGGTTGGGCAGACGCTCGCGCTTCGCGCGCTCGCGCACGTAGCGCACCATGTCGGGCTCGATGTCCAGGGCATATACAGTGGCGCGCGGCAGCATGCCGGCGAGGCGCGCGGCGAAGTAGCCGGTGCCGGCGCCGATGTCGGCGACCACGGCGTCGGGCTTGAGGGCGAGCGCCTGGATGACCTGGTGCGGCCGCTGCCACTCGTCGCGCGCCGGATCGTCGAACACCTGCGCCCACTTCTCGGCGTCGCCGAAGCCGTGGCGGTGCGTATGCGGCGATTGCGCCGCGGCGGCGGCCGCGAGCAGCGCGAGGGCGGCGAGGAGCGCGAGCCTCATGGCCGGGCCAGTATAGGTCAGAGGCTGTTGACGGGAATCTTGAGGTAGGACACGCCGTTCGACTCGGGGGGCGGCAGCTCGCCGCCGCGAATGTTCACCTGGACCGAAGGCAGCAGCAGCGTGGGCATGTCGAGGGTGCGGTCGCGCGCGGTTCGCATGGCGACGAAGGCCTCCTCGCCGACGCCGGCGTGCACGTGCAGGTTGGACGCGCGCTGCTCGGCGACGCTGGTTTCCCATCGCGGTCCCCGACCGGGCGGCGGGTAGTCGTGGCAGACGAACATGCGCGTCTCTCCCGGCAACTCGAGCAGCCGGCGCACCGAGCGATACAGCGCATGCGCATCGCCGCCCGGGAAATCGCAGCGCGCGGTGCCCACGTCCGGCATGAACAGCGTGTCGCCCACGAACACGGCATCGCCGATCCGGTAGGCCATGTCCGCCGGGGTGTGCCCCGGCACGTGCAGCGCCTCGGCGTGCAGCTCGCCGATGCGAAAGCGCTCGCCGTCGGCGAACAGGTGGTCGAACTGCGAGCCGTCGAGGCGGAACCCGGGCTCGAGGTTGAACACCTTCTTGAACACCCCCTGCACCGTGCGGATCCGCTCGCCGATGGCGATGCGCCCGCCGAGGGTCTCTTTCAGGTGGCGGGCCGCCGAGAGGTGGTCGGCGTGGGCGTGGGTCTCGAGGATCCACTGCACCTGCAGCCGATGCGCGCGCACGAAGCCGGCGAGGCGCTCGGCCGAGGCGGTGGAGGTGCGGCCCGCTTTCGGGTCGTAGTCGAGCACCGGATCGACGACGGCGCAGGCGCCGCCGTCAGCCGCGTACACCACGTAGCTCACGGTCCAGGTGGCGGGATCGAAAAAGGCATGGACATTTGGTTTCATGAAAAACATTCTATTGACAGACATTTTGTATGTCAATAGAATGTGGTCCGAAATGGATATCGACGCCATGCACCACGCCGCCGACGCGGCCTCGCGCCTGATGAAGGCGCTCGCCAACCGCGACCGGCTCATGCTCCTGTGCCAGCTCTCACAGGCGGAGATGAGCGTGGGGGAGCTCGAGGCGGCGCTCGGCATCCTGCAGCCGACGCTCTCGCAGCAGCTCGGCGTGCTGCGCGAGGAGTCGCTGGTGGAGACGCGCCGCGACGGCAAGCACGTCTACTACCGCCTGGCGAGCGGCCCGGCGCGCGCCGTGCTGCAGGCGCTCTACGACAACTTCTGCCCCAGGAGAAAGGAACGATGAGCATCGACTGGCTTCACTTCACCCCCTGGGCGTCGCTCGCGGGCGGGGTCCTCATCGGCCTCGCCGCGGCGCTGCTCCTGCTTGTGAACGGCCGCATCGCCGGCATCAGCGGCATCGTCGGCGGGCTGCTCGTGCCCCGGCGCGCCGACGTCGCCTGGCGGCTCGCGTTTGTCGCGGGCCTCTTCGCCGCGCCGCTCGGCATGGCCGCCGCGGGCTACACGCTGATGCCGCGCATCGACGCGGGCTTCGGCCTGCTCGCGCTGGCGGGGCTGCTGGTCGGCGTCGGCACCCTCTACGCGTCGGGCTGCACCAGCGGCCACGGCGTGTGCGGGCTGTCGCGCCTCTCGCCGCGCTCGCTCGTCGCCACGGCCACGTTCATGGCCGCCGGCATGCTCACCGTCTTCGTCGCGAGGCATCTGGCATGAACCTCCTTTCCGCATTCGCCGCGGGCCTGCTCTTCGGCATCGGCCTCATCATCTCGGGCATGGCCGATCCGGGCAAGGTGCTCGGCTTTCTCGACGTCGCGGGCCGCTGGGATCCGTCGCTCGCCTTCGTCATGGCGGGCGCGATCGGCGTGGGCTTCGCGGCCTTCCGCCTCGCCGGCCGGCGCGCGCGGACGTTCGTCGGCGGCGCGCTGCACCTGCCGCAGCAGCGCGATATCGACCCGCGGCTGCTCGCCGGCGCCGCGGTCTTCGGCATCGGCTGGGGGCTCGCGGGCTTCTGTCCCGGCCCGGCGCTCGTCGCCTTCGGGGCCGGCTTCGCCGAGGCCGCCGTGTTCGTCGCCGCCATGCTGCTGGGCATGCTCGTCTACGTCGCGGCCGAGCGACTGATCCATCAGCCGCGCAGGCAGCGCGCTTGAGATGGCTTAGGGCCTACCGCGCCGCCTGGCTCCCGGGCGATCTCGCCGCGGGGCTCATCGTCACGGTCCTGGTCATCCCGCAGAGCCTGGCGTACGCGGTGCTCGCGGGGCTGCCGCCGCAGATGGGGCTGTACGCGAGCATCCTGCCGCTGGTCGCCTACGCCCTCTTCGGCACGAGCATGACGCTCGCCGTCGGCCCGGTCGCCATCCTCTCCTTGATGACGGCGACGGCGCTCGCGCCGCTCGCCGCGCCGGGCACGCCCGAGTACCTCGCGCTCGCCGTGCTGCTCGCGGCGCTCTCCGGAGCAATGCTCGCCGCCTTCGCCGCCCTGCGCCTGGGCTTCATCGCCCAGTTCCTGAGCCAGCCGGTGGTGGCGGGCTTCCTCTCCGGCGCCGCGATCCTCATCATCGCGAGCCAGCTGCGGCCGCTCCTCGGCATCCCCGCGGGCGGCGGCCCCTTCGAGCTCGACCCGGTCACCGCGGCGATCGGCGTCACGACGCTCGGCTTCCTGTGGGCGGCCCGCGCGTTCGTCCCCGGCCTCGCGGGCCGGCTCGCGCCGATGGTCGCCATCGTGGCGGCCACCGCGCTCACCGCCGGGCTCGCGCTCGACGTGCGGGTCGTGGGCGACGTGCCGGCCGGGCTGCCCGCGCTCGCCGTTCCGGTGCCGACCTGGCAGGCGGTGCAGACGCTGTGGCTGCCGGCGCTGCTCATCTCGCTGGTGGGCTTCGTCGAGAGCATCTCGGTCGCGCGCTCGCTCGGCGGCAAGCGCGGCGAGCGCATCGCGCCCGATCGCGAGCTCCTGGGCCTGGGCGCGGCCAACCTCGCCTCCGCCGCCTCCGGCGGCTTCCCCGTCACCGGCAGCTTCGCGCGCTCGGTGGTGAACTTCGCCGCCGGCGCGCACACCCCGCTCTCCGGAGTGGTGTCGGCGCTCGTCATGGCCGGCGTGCTCGCCGGCCTGACCGGCGCGCTGTACTTCCTGCCGCACGCGGTGCTCGCCGCCACCATCATCGTCGCCGTGAGCTCGCTCATCGAGTGGCACGTGCTGCGCGAGACCTGGCGCTACGATCGCGGCGATGCCGCCGCGCTGCTGGCCACCGCGCTCGGCGTGCTCGCGCTCGGCGTCGAGGAAGGCGTGATCGTGGGCGTCGCGCTCTCCCTCGGGCTCATCCTGTGGCGCGCCAGCCGCCCGCGCATCGCGGTGCTCGGCCGCATCCCCGGCACCGAGCACTTCCGCAACGTCGAGCGCCACGAGGCCGAGACCGTGCCCGGCCTGCTCGCGCTGCGCGTCGACGAGTCGCTGTTCTTCGGCAACGCCGCCGCCGTCCAGGCGGGCGTCGAGCAGGCGCTCGCCGCGCGGCCCGGCACCCGGCGCCTGCTTCTCATCCTCTCGGCGGTCAACCACATCGACGCCACGGCGCTCGCCATGCTCACCGAGCTCGAGCGCGACCTCGCCGGGCGCGGCGTCACGCTCTACCTCGCGGAAGTGAAAGGCCCGTTGATGGACCGGCTGGCACCGACCGAGCTCGGGCAGCGGCTGCGCGAGCGGATCTTCCTGAGCGCCCACCAGGCCTGCCTCGCGCTTGGCGCGGCGGGCTGATCGCGCTTCAGAGCGCGACGGCCTGTCCCGGCGAGGGCACCGAGGCGTCCCAGCCCAGGCGCGCGGCGATCGCTTCGCGCAGGGCGTGCGCGGCGAGCGGCTCGCCGTGCACCACCCACGTGCGGCGCGGCGGGCGGCGGAAATGCCCGAGCCAGCCGAGCAGCGCCGCCTGGTCGGCGTGCGCCGACAGGCCGCCGATGGTGAACACGCGCGCCTTGACGGGGTAGTCCTCGCCGAAAAGCTTCACGCGCTCGGCGCCGTCGACGATGCGCCGGCCGAGCGTGCCCG